>CALFSY010000001.1 GCA_937916365.1 uncultured Jannaschia sp.
GATCAATTCGCAGCTGGGTTTTTATATGGTATGGCCAAAGGCCACAGCTTAGAAGCATCCGGGGAAATGGGCGTTGCCGCCGCAGCAGAGGTGATTGGCCACATCGGCCCCCGCCCCAAACGGCCCCTAAAGCATATTTTTTTAGAACACGGGCTGATCTAAAACACTCCTAAAAGTGGGTATCACACAAATAAATTTAGGGTTGGTTCATTTCACGTAAGATAGATTCGATGCGCACGACATCCTGGGGGTTATTTAATTCCCAAAATTTGTGCCCGCGCGCTGCAACTTCAACACACCGAAGATTGTGCCCTTGTTCCAAAAAGCGCAGTTGTTCAAGCCCTTCTAACGCCTCAAGCGGCCCCACAGGCCAAGTGCGATAGGCCTGCAGTGCCGGTGGGCGATAAGCATAAACCCCAACATGATGAAAAACCGGCGTCAGATCGACGGGCGCATAATTTTCGGCGGTAAATGGAATAACCTCTTTCGAAAAATACAAACCCCGCCCCGCCGCATCGCAAACTGCTGTTGTGCCGCCAACGCGGTGGTGAGCGCGGTCTGACTTCAAGGCGGCCAGGGTCGCACCATCACAGCGCAAGATCGGTGTGGCAACAGCGGTTTGTGGATCGGTTCTAAGCACCGTAATCAAAGCCTCTAAAAACCAGGGCGGCGTTAGGGGCGCATCACCTTGCAGATTGACCACCACATCAATATCGCCTTCTAAACCCTCCAAAGCCGCGGCACAGCGTTCTGTGCCGTTGCGGCAATCGGATGGGGTCATTAAAACATTTGCACCAAATCTTTGCGCCGCATGGGCGATGCGATCGTCATCTGTGGCGATGTAAACGGCATCGAAATCCTTAACCGCCAGGGCGGCACGCCAGGTGCGTTCAATCAAACTGCGCGCTTGCCCGGTTGCCCCGGTGAGCGGAACAAGTGGTTTTCCCGGATAACGGATCGAGGCATAACGCGCGGGAATAATACAAACGACGGTCATAAAACCCTCATGCAGGCCGTAATTCCACCCCAGGGGCGTGGGCAATGAAATACCCATTTTCAAACCCCCGTTTACCGTAAGTTAGGGGGTCATGATCGTTGAAACCAATGACACGACCACCTGCACCCCGCAACACGGCATCGCCCGCTGCCGTGTCCCATTCCATCGTGCGGCCAAGGCGGGGGTAAAAATCGGCCTCACCTGTCGCCACAAGGCAAAATTTTAATGATGATCCGGCGCTTTTTATATCTGTGACGGCATGTTTGTTGATATAGGCATTGGTTGCGGTATCCCGATGGGATTTTGACGCCACAACGCGCAAGGCCTGATTGTCGGGGACGGATGTAAAAATTGGCACCACAGGCCCCGGCGCGTTTTGATTGAAAGGGCCCGTTTCTTCGACACTTTGGCCCACCGCATCGGTGTAAAACAATCGTTTGCGTGCCGGTGCATAGACAACGCCCCGCATGGGCACACCGTGTTCCACCCATGCGATATTGACTGTGAAGTCACCCTGTTGGCGCATAAATTCTTTGGTGCCGTCTAACGGATCGACGATGATAAAATCAGTGGTTCGTTGATTATGCGTGGCAACCTGTTCCTCGGTCACTAGGGCCAGGTTGGGAAATGCCGCGCGCAGGTGGGTGGTAATGATTGTATCGGCGGCCTTGTCGGCCTGTGTTACCGGAGTTGCATCGGGTTTGATGTGCACATCAATGTCGTTTGTGCCATAAAATTCCATGATTTTTTGCCCCGCGTCGACCGCCGCGGCACGGAAAACCTTTACCATCTTGGCATAATCCATCAACGACCCCAAAAACCAATCCCCAATACAATGCGCAATCCATTCTTTAGCACCACCGCACGGCTAAGCATATCGGCAATGTGGGATCACGTCACCACACGAAGCGTCAGGTTAATGCGTCCACCCGAGGGTAAAAGCGGCGCACTACCAAAACGCACCCGATCTATGCCATGATAGGCCAATCGTGCCGCGCCTACCAATACGGCCACATCCCCAGATTTAAGCCAGATGGATTTTGTTTTTCCACCTCTTTGTGTTCCGCCAACACGGAAAAGCGCATCATCCCCCAACGAAATCGAAACAACCGGTAGATCAAGGCGCGCTTCATCCCGATCTTGGTGCAAACCCATCTTCGCATTCGCGTCATAAAAATTCACCAAACAACATTGCGGCGTTTCAGATACATCGCTTACGGCGCGCCAAACGTTCAGAACAGAAACGGGAATAGGTGGCCATGCACAACCGGATGGATGGCACGATTCATAACGGTATCCCCTATGATCTGAATACCAACCAAATGTGCCCGCCGCCGTCATACGAACAGACATCGGTTGCCCGCGTTTTGTTGTTGGGCGAAACAAAGGCGCGGCACGCACCACATTGCGAATGTCCGCCAACATAGATCCCTGCATATCCTGGTCTAAAAACCCGGGAAAAACCAATGCCCCGTTTATATTCAGGTGTTGACGCATGGTAGGGACCTCCCATTTATTGTGGGGTATTCTTGCGAGGGCATTGGCCCTTGCCTATATAGCAAAATAATCGGTCAGGCATATATGCCTGTCCAAACCTTATTGTGTATCGGGGGCCGGAACGGACCCGAAAATTACACGTTCGCTTGTGAAGGAAGGAACCAGACAGTTATGGCCAAAGTAATTGGGATTGATTTGGGCACAACAAATTCATGTGTTGCGATCATGGATGGCAGCCAACCCCGCGTTATTGAAAACTCTGAGGGTGCGCGCACAACACCATCTATCGTCGCCTACACCGACGAAGAGCGATTGGTGGGGCAACCTGCAAAGCGCCAAGCGGTTACAAACCCCGAAAATACCGTGTTTGCGGTAAAGCGCCTAATCGGGCGCCGTATCAATGATGCTGAGGTGGAAAAAGACAAAAAACTTGTGCCCTATAATATCGTCGACGGCGGCAATGGCGACGCCTGGGTTGAGGTTCAGGGCGAAAAATTCAGCCCCTCACAAATTTCGGCACAGATCCTTACAAAGATGAAGGAAACTGCCGAAAGTTATTTGGGCGACACTGTGACAGAGGCCGTTATCACAGTCCCTGCCTATTTTAATGATGCCCAACGTCAGGCCACAAAAGATGCGGGAAAAATCGCAGGGTTGGACGTGTTGCGTATCATAAACGAACCCACGGCCGCCGCACTTGCCTATGGACTTGATAAAAAAGAATCAAAAACAATCGCTGTTTACGATTTGGGCGGCGGGACATTTGACATCACGATTTTAGAAATCGACGATGGATTGTTCGAGGTCAAATCAACCAACGGCGATACATTCCTAGGCGGTGAAGATTTCGACATGCGCATTGTGAACTACCTGGCAGAGGAGTTCAAAAAAGAGCATGGGACCGACCTTACCCAAGATAAAATGGCGTTGCAGCGCCTGAAAGAAGCCGCAGAAAAAGCCAAGATCGAATTATCTTCGTCATCCCAAACGGAAATCAACCAACCGTTCATTTCGATGGGATCAAATGGTCAGCCGCTGCATCTGGTTATGAAATTAACACGGGCAAAGTTGGAAAACCTTGTCTCGGATCTTATCAAACAATCTTTGAAACCTTGCGCCGCAGCGGTGAAAGACGCCGGTATTGCCAAAGGTGATATTGATGAGGTTGTGTTGGTGGGCGGCATGACGCGGATGCCCAAAGTTGTTGAAGAGGTCACGAGTTTCTTTGGAAAAGAACCGCACAAAGGCGTAAATCCCGATGAGGTTGTCGCCATGGGTGCGGCCATTCAAGCGGGTGTTTTACAAGGCGATGTGAAAGACGTCGTTTTGTTGGATGTGACACCATTGTCGTTGGGGATCGAAACCTTGGGCGGGGTGTTCACCCGCCTAATCGATCGTAACACAACCATCCCAACAAAAAAATCGCAGGTCTTTTCAACCGCCGAAGACAATCAGAACGCCGTGACAATTCGCGTTTTCCAAGGTGAACGGGAAATGGCCGTCGATAATAAAGTTTTGGGCCAATTTAACCTTGAAGACATCCCTCCCGCACCGCGTGGGGTGCCCCAGATTGAGGTTACATTTGACATCGACGCCAATGGCATCGTGTCGGTTTCCGCCAAAGACAAAGGCACCGGCAAAGAACAAAATATAACGATCCAAGCCTCTGGCGGGTTATCGGACGATGATATTGACCGCATGGTGCGTGAGGCCGAAGAAAATGCCGAAGCCGATAAAGAGCGCAAAGAGTTGGTTGAAACCAAAAATCAAGCCGAAGCATTGATCCATTCAACCGAAAAATCGTTGGAAGAACACAGCGATAAGGTTGATCCAACAACGGTCGAGGCGATCGAACTTGCGGTCAAAAACCTTAAAGAACAGATCGAAACCGATGACGCAGGCAAAATCAAAGGCGGCATTCAAAATGTCATCGAAGCATCCATGAAACTTGGTGAAGCTATCTATAAATCGCAGCAGGAAGACTCCGAAACCGCACCCACAGGCGACGATGAAAACGATGCCCCAGGGCCAATTGATGATGATATTGTTGATGCCGATTTCGAAGATCTCGATGACAACCGCAAACACGGCTAAAGCTGAACTATACTGACCCACAAATGCCGATCCGATCCGTGGGGTCGGCATTTGTGTGTGCAAGAGGGCCGACACAGCGATGGCAAAACGCGATTATTACGAAACCCTTGGGGTATCCAAAGGCGCGTCGACAGACGATATAAAAAAAGCGTATCGACGCAAAGCAAAAGAGCTTCACCCAGACCGCAACAAAAGCAATCCCAACGCCGAATCGCAATTCAAAGAGGTTAACGAAGCCTACGACGTCCTCAAAGATACCGATAAAAAGGCAGCATATGATCGTTTTGGGCACGCGGCCTTTGATGGCGGTATGGCCGGTGGCGGGCATGGCGGTGGGTTCGGGCAACGTGGGGCCCAAGGTGATTTTGCATCCACATTTTCGGATGTGTTCGAAGATCTTTTCGGCGATTTCATGGGCGGCGGGCGCGGCGGGGGGCGACAAAGGGCCAGCCGTGGATCGGATTTACGCTATAACCTGCGCATCAGCCTAGAGGACGCTTATAGCGGGCTATCAAAAAAAATTACTTTGCCAAGTGCGGTGGTATGCGGGGCTTGTGGTGGAACGGGATCCGAAGGCGGGGCAGAACCGGTTACTTGCCCCACATGTTCAGGCATGGGTAAAGTGCGTGCACAACAAGGGTTTTTTACAGTCGAACGTACGTGCCCCACATGTTTGGGCGTGGGCCAAATTGTGAAAAACCCCTGCCCGGTGTGCAAAGGCACCGGGCGTGTGCAAAAGGATCGCACGCTAAATGTCACGATCCCCCCAGGCGTCGAAACGGGCACGCGCATTCGATTGTCTAACGAAGGCGAAAGCGGGTTGCGCGGTGGGCCGTCCGGCGATCTTTATATTTTTATTGAGGTTAGCGATCATCCGCTTTTTCAGCGTGACGGCATTAATTTGTTTTGCAAGGTTCCCGTATCCATGGTCACCGCGGCCTTGGGCGGTGAAATCGAAGTTCCCACGATGGATGGCGGTCGTAGCCGCGTAAAGGTTCCCGAAGGATCGCAATCGGGCAACCAAATGCGATTGCGCGGAAAAGGTATGCCTGCCCTGCGCGGTGCCGGAATGGGGGATATGTATATCGAATTACAGGTGGAAATACCCGTAAAATTGACGGCAGAGCAAAGATCGTTGTTAAAACAGTTTGAACAAAGTTGCGCAAAATCGAATACGCCCCATGCCTCGGGATTTTTTGATAAAGTTAAAAATTTCTGGGATGGTATAACGGGTTAAGTTATGTTTGTCGTAATGCGAAACCTTTAGGGGATGGATATGGCGCCGCATATAACACCGATGATGGCGCAATACCTAGACATAAAAGCGCGCCATCAAGATGCGCTTTTATTTTATCGCATGGGCGATTTTTATGAAATGTTTTTTGACGATGCGGTTGCCGCCGCCGAGGCATTGGACATCGCGCTAACAAAACGCGGCCAACACGCAGGCGAAGATATTCCGATGTGTGGCGTTCCTGCGCATAGCGCAGAAGGATATTTACTGTCGCTGATCCGCAAGGGATTTCGCGTGGCAATTTGCGAACAACTAGAAAATCCAGCAGATGCAAAAAAACGCGGGCCCAAGGCCGTGGTGAAACGCGATGTTGTGCGCGTGGTCACCCCCGGCACGTTGACCGAGGACACATTGTTGGATGCCCGGCGGTATAATTTTCTTGCCGCTTATGCGGAAATTCGCGGCACCGGGGCTTTGGCGTGGTGCGACATCTCAACGGGGGATTTTCACGTTCTGTCCTGTTCGCCCATGCGGCTTGGCCCCGAAATTGCGCGTCTACAACCTAGGGAGGTTTTGGTCACCGATATTCAAGAAAAAACCATTGTCTCGTTGCTAGAAGAAATCGGTGCCGCCGTAACACCCCTGGCCCCAACCAGTTTCGATAGCAAAATGGCAGAAGATCGTTTGAAACAGGTTTTTGATGTAACCGCGCTTGATGGATTTGGGGCCTTTTCCCGTGCGGATTTATCGGCAATGGGTGCGTTGATTACCTATCTTGATCTCACACAGAAAGGTAGCTTGCCCTTATTGCGTGCACCCCGGCGCGTGTTGACCCGGGGATTGATGCAAATTGATGCAGCGACGCGGCGTAATTTAGAATTGACCCATGCGTTAACGGGGGGGCGGGCAAATACAGTTCTGTCAATCTTGGATCGCACGGTAACCGCCGGGGGCGCACGATTGATGGGCAATCGTTTATCTAGCCCATCAACCGATCTTAGCGAAATCCGAAACCGTCATGATGCTGTGGAATTTTTCGTTTCCAATGCGTCGCTTAGGCATACCTTGATCGACATATTGCGGCATGTGCCCGATTTGGATCGCGCGCTTTCCCGTTTGGCGCTTGACCGTGGCGGCCCACGGGATTTAGCAGCCGTGCGCGATGCCCTGACTGGGGCAAAAGCCGCAGCAGAATGTATTTCAGGCCCAGAATTACCAGAGGTTTTGACACGCGCCTGTGGGGCATTGGTTGGGCACGACGCATTAAGGGATATGTTAAAGGCCGCGTTGATTGCCGCACCGCCCACGCATCTACGCGATGGCGGTGTCATCACACCGGGGTATAGCGCAGACCTGGACGATGCGCGCCGGTTTCGCGACGAAGGGCGTGGCTTGATCGCGGGGATGCAGGCCGATTATGCGACGTTGGCCAAAATTCCATCACTTAAAATAAAATATAACAATGTTTTGGGGTATTTTATCGAAACCACGGCGCTCCACTCCGAAAAAATGCTGTCTGCACCGCTGTCTGAAACATTTATTCATCGGCAAACGACGGCCAATTCGGTTCGGTTCACCACAACCGCATTGGCGGATTTGGAAACCCAAATCTTAAACGCCGGTCAACGCGCGCACACGATTGAAGCAGAATTGTTTGAAAAGCTGAAAGAAAGTATTTTAGATCATCAGGATGTGTTGGGCATGGCCGCGCGCGGCCTGTCCGAATGCGACCTTGCGGCGGCATTGGCCCACCGCGCGGCCGAAGGGCATTGGACACGACCCATTTTACACGATGATCGCCGGTTTAACATAATCGGTGGTAGGCATCCCGTGGTTGAAGGCGCATTGGAAAAAACCGGCGACTCTTTCGTGCCGAATGATTGCACATTAACTCCAACGGGGGATGGGGCGGCGGTCACGATTCTGACTGGGCCAAATATGGCGGGGAAATCAACCTTTCTGCGCCAAAACGCTTTGATTGCTATTTTGGCACAAATCGGCAGCTATGTGCCCGCAGAACACGCCGACATCGGCATTGTTTCACAAATCTTTAGCCGCGTGGGGGCGGCGGATGATCTGGCGCGGGGGCGATCAACCTTTATGGTCGAAATGGTTGAAACCGCCACAATCCTTAATCAGGCAGACACACACGCGCTGGTTATCCTTGATGAAATCGGGCGAGGCACAGCCACGTATGACGGATTATCAATCGCGTGGGCAGTTTTAGAACACTTACATGATATTAACCAATGTCGCGCACTGTTCGCAACACATTACCATGAAATGACGGCCCTGGCCGCCCGGCTGGATGGTGTGACCAACGCCACAGTCGCGGTAAAAGAATGGGAGGGCGAGGTGATTTTCCTACATGAGGTTCACGCGGGCGCGGCGGACCGTTCCTATGGCGTTCAGGTGGCCAAACTGGCCGGTTTTCCCGATAGCGTGATTGCCCGGGCGCGAGCAGTATTACATGCGTTGGAAACCCGCGCACGCAATGACACCGATCAATCCATTGTTTTGGATGATCTGCCGCTTTTCTCGGCAAAACCACCCAACGATCCAAATTTGCCAAAGGTGCATGGTTCAGCCGTCGAAGATCGATTGCGCAACGTGTATCCCGATGACTTAACGGCGCGAGAAGCGTTGGATTTGCTATATGATCTTAAGGATCTTTTGGATCGTCCTGTGTAACAGATTCGTCTTGGGCATCGTCTGTGGGGTTTGCAGTATTGCCATCAACCTTTGGCGCGGTATTTGATGACACCCCAACCTGAGCAGGGCGCAACAACCGGTCATGCAGCAGAAAACCTTCTGCGGCGATTTGGATGATTTCACCCGCCGTTGTGTTAGGAACGGGGGCCTCAAACATCGCTTGGTGGTGTTGTGGGTCGAATGTATCGCCAATCTGCGGAGTGATGGGGGTAATGCTATGTTTTGCAAAAATGTTCAGCAATTCGCGCAGCGTTAATTCAACCCCTTCAATCACGCCGTTTGCGACTGTGCGTTGATCTTCGTCAACGACATCAAGCGCGCGGCGCAAATTATCGTAAATTGGCAATAAATCCCGGGCCAGTTTGGAACCGCCATATCGTTCCGCCTCCCGTCGGTCGCGCTCTGCGCGTTTACGGATATTTTCGATTTCGGCAAGCGAACGCAATAAGCGATCTTTTAAGGTGTCACGCTCATTCCGAATAGTATCGAATTCATCCAAAGCATTGGTCAAAATATCTTCGTCATTGGTTGGCGTAGGATTATCAGGGGTTGCCTCAGGTGCATTTGCATCAACATGCGGTTCGTTTTGCACGTCGCTTGTTTTGTTTTTTTCATTCATATGTCTAATCCTATTCACCCGCGGTCCGAGATCATGCGCCCGACCAGTTGCGCGGTATAGTTTACAATGGGCACGATACGGCCATAATTCAGCCGCGTTGGCCCGATGACACCAACCGCACCCACAATTCTTTGGTCTGCGTTCATATAAGGAGAGACAACCAAAGAGGAACCCGAAAGTGAAAATAAGCTGTTTTCAGATCCGATAAAAATGCGCACACCGTCGCCCCGTTTGGTCAGTTCAAGGGTGCTGTCAGACGAATGCGAACGCGTCT
>CALFSY010000002.1 GCA_937916365.1 uncultured Jannaschia sp.
GTATGTTCGCCAAGGCGGATTACCATTTCCCCCAACACATCGCCTGCTTGGATCGGGGCGGCGATGGGCCCGGCATAGGTGGCCTCGGCGGTGATGTCCGGCGCGGTTAGGGCCGGTAACACCATGGTTACATTTTCGGCGGGCGCTAACCCCACGCTATCATTTGCGCCTAAAAAAACTGGTGCGCGGGTGATTTCGACACCTTCGGCGATGACTTCGCGTTCTACAAATTGCCGAAACGCCCAGGTTAATACGCGCTCGGCCTCTCGCGTGCGGGCGTCTGACGATGGCAGACCTGTGATAACAAAAGTGACGCGCCTGTTGCCTTGCAGGGCCGAGCCGACCAGGCCGTATCCGGCCTCTTGTGTGTGGCCAGTTTTTAATCCATCGGCGCCCAACCCTAACCCCAGAATTGGGTTACGGTTGAACCGGTTAGCCGGTGCGCGGTTTTCGTAATCGAATTCTGTTTCCGCGAAATAAGGATACAAATCGGGATGGGCGGTAATGATTTCCTGGGCCAGAATGCCCAGATCTCGCATGCTCATCACATGGCCGGGGGCGGGCCAACCGTTAGAATTGCGAAAGGTCGATTGCATCATGCCCAACGCGCGGGCACGTTCGGTTGCGATTGCGGCAAACCCTGCCTCGGTGCCATCGGGGCTTAGCGCTTCGGCCAAAACGGCAGAGGCATCGTTGCCGGACACGACGATAACACCGCGAATCAAATCTTCGACCGTGGGGCGATCATTCGTGGTCAAAAACATCGTTGATCCGCCATAGTTCATGGCATGTTGGCTAACCGGTAGGCGGGTGCCCAACGTTAGCCGCCCATCGGCGATGGCCTCAAACGTCATAAGCAGGGTCATTAATTTCGACATAGAGGCCGGGGGCAGGGGCAGATCGGCGTTATGATCCAACAAAACCTGCCCGGTGTTGTGGTCGATCACATAGGCGGCGGTGGCGGCGGTTTCAAACCCCTGCGCATGGGCAGGTAAGGCACCCATTAAACCCATGGTTAGGGACGGTAAAATTGCCGCGGTTAGGGCACAGCGCAAAAGATGGTAAATACGTTTGTTCAAAACATGTTGCATTGAAAAACCCCAGCTTTTGGCGCGACTGTAGGACCAGATGAGCATCAATAGACCCCAAAGCATCAGTTATCTACTTGCGATATGACCAATTTCAAAGGTAATGATAAACGACCAAATCCTGTCTGAAAACCCACGTGTTATGTTGGGGATAACCTTATGGTTTTAGTCCACCCATCGCACGTGGGTTAGATCGTTGGCTTGCGTTGGGGCATTTTCCCACAACCCTTCGATGTTGGCATGGGCCACGCCGGTTTTTGCCAACTGAAATAAAAACCCATTTACATGATCGTTGGCGATCATCCGTTGCATCTGTGCCAATAAATTCCTGCGGTGTGCGGGATCGGTGGCGCGGGTCAACGCGGTATTCAACGCCTGGAATTCCGGGTTATCATATTGGAAATAATAATCGGGGCGTGCGTAAATGCCAATATCGAAAGGTTCGGTATGGCTGACGATGGTGAGGTCATAATCACGCCCATGGAAAACCTGTTCTAACCATTGCGCCCATTCCAAATTGGTAATGTTTGTCTCGATCCCCACCGCGCGCAGGTGTGCGGCCACAATTTCACCCCCCCGCCGCGCATAAGCAGGCGGCGGCAACATCATGCGCAGGGTTAATCCGTTGGGCGCGGCCTCCGCCAAAATGGCGCGGGCGGTATCGGGATCAAACGATGTTTGTGCGGTTAGGTCCACATAATCGGGGTGGTGTGGGGCGAAATGGGTGCCGATTGGTGTGCCATACCCAAACATCGCGCCGTCAATGATGTCTTGGCGATTTATGGCCAATGAAATTGCGCGACGGATGCGCACATCGTCAAGCGGCGCCTGCCCGTTGTTGATGGCCAGAATTGTTTCACCCTCGGTCGATCCTACGATGACCGAAAATTGCGGATTCGCCTGAAACAGATCCAATGCCTCGGGCGCGGGAAAGTTGGGAAAAGCGTCGACATCACCGGCCATCATGGCGGCCAGTGCGGCATTGGGGTCTGAAATAAATCGAAAGGTGGCCGATTCTAAGGCCACAGGATTGCCCCAATACGCATCGTTTCTAACCAATTCCACGCGGTCGCCCCGCACCCAATCGGCAAATCGAAACGGGCCTGTGCCGATGGGATGGGTGGCATTCGTTTGCGCGCTTTCGGCGGCAACAATGACCGCGTCCCCCCAGGCCATATCGTATAAAAACGATCCGTCCGGTCCATCCAATGTGACCACCACTGTGGTGTCGTTGATCGCGTCAACCCCCACGATATTGGTAAACAGCGCAGGTTGGGCATTGGTGGAATTTTCGGCACGGGCGCGGTTTAATGAAAAAACCACATCATCGGCCGCCATGGCCGTACCGTCATGGAATTGCACGTTTTCACGTAACGTAAAGGTATAGGTTGCCCCATTTTCCGATACATTCCACGATGCGGCCAATCCGGGGCGGATTGATCCATCTGGGGCAAACCGAGTCAGCCCTTCAAACACATTTGCATAAACGACCTCATCAATCGCGGCGGCTGCCCCGCCGGTGGGGTCAAGGTTTGGTGGTTCTAACGCCATACCAATGGTAATGTGGGTTTGTTGTGCCCATGCAGCAGTGGTCAAGGCACAGAATGCAAGCGCAAGGTATGGTGTTCGTTTCATGTGGTTTTCCATGGTGTGACGGATTTTAACACCATTGTTTGCCGCAACCGTCTAAAAATATCCACCCTGTGGTATGAAGGGCTGTGTGCAATCCTATGGTAATTTTCGCGATATACGGACACGTTTGTTTACCTAAATGCCCAAATTTTAATCTGATTTTTGGGGTATAGCCACGATGCATCATAATGTTTTTGATTATTGCATTCGAATCGGTTTATGCGGCTAAATAGCTTGTGAATTATGGATATGTGGGGAAAACATGGCACCGAAAACCACCGATATATTGTGTTTGCATCCTGATCACATCGGGCAATTTCTAAAAGATCAGATGCGTGCCAAAATGTTAACCAAGATGATGAAACAACTTAACAACGATTTATTAAGTAACGACGCCACAGCCCGCGATATGGCCCGCCGTGCGTTGGATCACCTGGGATTTGCGGCCCAACCTTAATCCCCACATCCAACACATTAGCGAACACAAAAATTTAGCGTTCCAATCCCCCTTACCCTGCCTATCCCATTAGGATTGCCTATATACCCCTAAGGCAAAGGAAATGTGTTATCAGGGATAGGCGAAATCATGCTGCAACTTGGGCGAATGGCCCTTTTCCTATTTATTGGGTTAAGCGTCGTTTACGTTAGCCTTTATTTTTATCTTGTGTCCGGGGCGCGTATGCGATTTGAACGAGAATGGGTTTTGGCGGGGCGCCCCGGCGATTACGATGATTGGGTGAAAGACCGCCTGTCCACAACATCACGGCGCATTCGTGTGTGGCTTGTGTTATTGGTTTACGTTTTGCCAATGACCGCATTAAGTGTGTTTATATATCTAACCAATTAAGTGGAGGCAGCCTTGCGTTGGTCCCGTATTATTGCACTGTTTATCATCGTATTGATTTTTGGGGCATTTTTGCATTACACTTTGCCACAGCGGGATGTCGTGCGGATTGTCAACACCGAATCAATTCTAACCCAGATCGGCGGGTGGAACCGCCTATTTTTCGCCCCGTTAGAACGTAACGTCCCCGACACCACAATCAGCCATGATGTGCGTTTTATCAACACAGTGCGTGCCAACGGTGACACGATGGTCTATCGCAATGAAGACACTGGCCTATTTTGGCCGCCATATTTCAAATTCGATACCCAAGATTTGCAGACCGAGGCATCAAACCTTGCCTCAACGGCCGCCGATCCGCAATGGGTGGTGGTTACCCATTATGGGTGGCGGATGAATTTATTGTCGATTTATCCAAATGCCGTGGCGATTCGCCCCGTCGCGGGGCCGGACGTGACACATTTTCCTTGGCTTAATATCATTATATTACTTGGGCTTGCGGCAATTTTTTTCATGGCCTGGCGCATTTGGGAACGTTTCAATGATCGCGTGATTGACCCTATCGTCGACGGCGTTGCCGTTCGATGGGCAAAATTAAAGGATCGCGCATCAAGGCGTCGATAGGCGCACTTGTAAGCAGGGCACGTTTCGCAAACGTCACCCGTTAGGATATAATCCCGAGCCTAACAAAAAACCCTAAACGATGCCATGCGTGGGTGTAGACTTGCTTGTGGCCGCAGGTCTTCGGGCAACAACATATCTGGGATGTTTTGGTCACAAACAAGCCGCAACCATCGCCGAATTGCCAGCGTTCCGACGGATGTTGCCCAAAAATTTGTGCTGACCGGATAGGGCCACGCGTATTCATCAACGTAAACATCGACTTGGATTGATGGCGTTTCATCACTCTGGCTGACGATAACCTGTTGATTGACCTCGATACATTGCATGGGCTTGATGTAATCGGTGGGTCGTGCGCGGGCCGTTCCCACGGCAATTTTATTGCGCTTGGCCCATGCCGGTTCGTTTAATCCATCCGCGATGTGGGCAGCGAAATTTGAACCGCCAGCCCCGGGTCTTTGGAAACCAGATCAAGGTTTCCGCCAAGTGCTTCGGCCACCGCTTTGGCGATTGGAAGGCCAAGGCCGCTTCCAAAACCTGGGGAAACCTGCCCAAATCGTGACATGGCCAACGCAAATTTACTTGGCGCTATACCCTGGCCGTCATCTTCGACCGTGATTTTTGCAAGATCACCTATTTTTTTGACCTGCACCTGAACAACCCGCAACCCCGCCCCCCCATGGATCAGCGCGTTTGTGATAAGGTTTTCCAGCGCCTGACCAAACAAAATACTGTCCACATGCACATGGATCGACTTTGCCTCAATAATAAGCTGCACCTCAACCCTTTGGGCCTGTGCCGCGGGTCTTAGCCGTGCAACAGATTGCGCGATAATCGGAATAAGGTCTTTGATCGGTAGCTGATGTCGCGGCGGGGCAGAGCGGGCGCGCTCAAAGGCCAAAAGATCCTCGGTCAACCTTGCGGCATGGGTGGCGGCCTTGGTCAAATCGGCGCTGCGCATTTTCAAATCTTCGATTGTTTTGGATGCGGCCACAGCCTCAGACAACGCAAGCACGCCAGAGATTGGGTTGCGAAGCTGATGCGCTGCATTTGAGATAAAGCTGTCTTTCGCGCGCAGTGTCGCCGCCATTTCGGCCACAAGGGCGTTAAAACGCCCAACGATGCCGCGCACTTCTGCGGGGATCGGCCGGGCGATGGGTGTTAGGTCATGCGCAGATCGGCGCGCAATCGCGTTTTCCAAATCCAACAGTGGGCCCAGACCTAACCGCACGCCGAACCAAACGATCAAGGCAACAGCCAGAACAAGGGTTGTCATGACCGCATAGGTGCGTTGAGACAGGCTTTGCACAAACCCATCGCGCAATGAAAGGTTTTGCCAAACGGTAAAGGTGAACTCGCCCGCCAATCCGTCGATATTCATGCGGTCGGAAAATTGCACGGCACGCACGGCACGCCCATGGTAAACCGCATCGAAATAGCCATATGCCCCACTGTTCCGCCGTTCGGGCGCCACGGGCGGTGTGGCATATCCGGTGACAAAGGCCCCATCGGGGGCATAAACATGGTAAAAAACCGGCCCGCCGGATGTGTTGCGCATCAAATCGCGTGTCTCTTGGCTAAGGGCGTCGCCGCCGCTGATCGCGGTATCACGGGAAATTCCCAACGCGGTCACCAAAAGCGACCGATCAAACCGATCAGCGGCGCGCGCCTGTGCGTCACGCGCGGCCCAAATCACAATGCCAACGGACACGGCCAAAAGCGGCACAAGAATAATAAGCGTAATCCGAAGACGAAGCGAAAGCGTTTTGGTCACGTGGGCGCTTCGACCATGGCATAGCCGATCCCGCGGCGCACAGAGATTTCAACACCAAAGGGTTTTAGGCGTTTGCGCAGGCGTGAAACATAGACCTCGACCACGGCTTCTTCGACATCACTCCCGGTGCCGTATAAACTGTCGAGCAGGGTTTGTTTCGGCACAAACCGCCTGTGAGCGCGCAACAGGGTTTCAAACAGGGCCACCTCACGGCGTGGGATCGTTAGATCGCCCTTTGGGCCAAGCACCGCCCGCGCGCTGGGGTCAAACGTCAAAGGGCCGATGGTGTGCAACCCCAAGTCCGGGGTCGGCGGGCGACGGCTGAGCGCGCGAATGCGGGCGCTAAGTTCGGCCATTTCAAAGGGTTTGGGCAGATAATCATCGGCCCCGGCATCAAGGCCTGCAACTTTGTCGTCCACGTCCGAGTGTGCGGTTAACATTAACACGGGCCGCGTGTCCCCGCGCGCGCGCAGGGCCGCCAAAATATCCAATCCGCCAAACCCGGGCAACGTGATGTCTAACAGTATAAGATCCGCACCATCATCGCGCAAAAACATGTCCGCCTCGGCCCCATCATGGAGAAGATCGACCGCATGCCCTTGGTCTTGAAGGTGATAGGCAATGCCTTTGGCGACGGAAACATTATCTTCTACGATGACAATGCGCATAATTTTTTCATAGATGAAAGGTTCATGAAAGATTAGCATAAAAGTGTCTTTACATCAAGGTGGCCTCGGTTGGCCGTCTTGCAGAGATTCGCAGGGTTGGGAGGCCCTGCATTCAAGGAGGAAACTATGAAAAATTTCTACAAGCGCTCTGCGGCGCTTTTGGCGACTGTGTCGGCCTTTGGCTTGGCGTCGTCTGCCTTGGCCGACGGCCATGGGCTTGATCTGTCCGGCGAAACTGTCGAATGGATCATTCCGTTTTCGGAAACCGGCGGCTCGGCACGTTGGGCCAATTTTTATGCCCCGCTGTTGAGTGAGGCCCTACCTGGCAATCCAACCGTTGTTGTGACCTTTATGCCTGGTGCCGGCTCAACCCGCGGTGCCAACCATTTCCAAGATTTGGAATATGAAGACGGCACAACGATCTTTGGATCCTCGGGGTCTACACAGTTTCCCTATCTTTTGAACGATCCGCGGGTGCGTTACGAATATGCTGATTGGAATGTGGTTTTGGCATCAGGCACCGGTGGTGTGGCGTATCTGCCCACCGATTTAGCGGCAGAGCTTGACGCAGGCGGCGTTGATGCGCTTCTTGACGAAAACTTCATCTACGGCAGCCAAGGGGCAACACGCCTTGATCTTGTGCCGCTTTTGGCCTGGGAAATGCTGGGCCTGAATGTGGAGCCAGTGTTTGGCATTGAAGGGCGCGGGGATGGGCGTCTGATGTTTGAACGGGGCGAAGCAAATATCGATTACCAAACCTCGTCGTCGTTCCTATCAGGGGTGGCACCATTGGTTGAGGCAGGCACCGCCGTGCCGTGGTTTGCCTTTGGGGCGCTTGACGCAGATGGCAATATCGTGCGCGATCCAACGTTCCCCGATATGCCATCCTTCGCCGAGGTGTGTGAGGCCGCGCCATCGTGCGAAACATCTGGCCCCGCGTGGGATGCTTGGGTCGCATTCTTTACTGCAGGATTCCCTGCACAAAAAATGGTTTTCTTGCCCGCCGGTGCCCCGCAAGAGGCGATCGACACCTATACGCAAGCCTTTCAGGCGATCACCGAACGCGATGATTTTGCCGAAATCTCGCGGGCGCGCCTGGGCGTCTATCCACAGATGACAGGTGCAGCGGCAGAAACCGCCCTGGCCAGTGCAACAGCGGTTCCCGAAGAGGCGCAAACCTTTGTGATTGATTGGTTGGCCGAACGTTATGGCGTTGTGCTTGAGTGATCTGACCCCAAAACACCCCCCGCGGTTTTCGCGGGGGGCACGCTTTCACGACAAGACATAAATCAAGGCCCCCCATGGACCTCTTTGCAACCGCCATGCCCGCGCTTGGCGAAGCCTTTGGTATGATCTTGCAGCCCATTGTTTTGGGGTATCTTGTGCTGGGCGTGGTTATGGGGCTGTGTATTGGGGTGTTCCCGGGGTCGGGCGGGATTGCCGGCTTATCACTCCTCCTACCTTTCATGTTCGGGATGGAGCCGATCTACGGCCTTGCCCTTATGGTTGGAATGGTGGCGGTCGTGCCCACATCGGATACATTTGCCAGCGTTTTGATGGGCATACCGGGGTCTTCGGCAAGCCAAGCCACGGTGCTTGATGGGTTCCCCTTGGCCAAAAAGGGGCAGGCCGCGCGCGCCTTATCGGCCGCTTTTTCATCGTCTTTGTTTGGCGGTCTTTTGGGTGCGGCATTCCTAACCTTTTTCATCCTTGCCGCGCGCCCCATTGTGCTGGCGTTTCAAACCCCCGAGCTTTTGATGGTTACGATTTTCGGCCTGTCAATGGTGGGGATCTTGGCGGGGCGCGTTGCGATCAAAGGCATCGTTGCGGCCTGTTTGGGCTTGTTGATCGGCACCATCGGCGAAGGTGCATCATCGGGTGAGCTGCGCATGACGACTTACGATTTACCGTATTTGGTGGATGGATTCAAATTGGTGATTGTGGGCCTGGCGATTTTTGCCGTGCCTGAAATTGTCGCGCTTTTGCGCCAGGACAAGGCCATTTCTGATCGGCAAGTTTTGGGTAGCGGCTGGATAACGGGCATCAAGGATTGGTGGGCCAATAAATGGCTATCCGTGCGCTGTTCGCTTATCGGTGTGGCGGTTGGCGTGATCCCGGGGTTGGGCGGATCCGTCGTTGATTGGATCGCCTATGGTCACGCGGTGCAGACCTCAACCGACAAATCGAAATTTGGATCGGGCGATATTCGGGGGGTTGTGGGGCCCGAAAGCTCCAACAACGCCAAAGAGGGCGGTGGCCTGGTTCCAACGCTTTTGTTTGGTATCCCTGGTTCGGGATCGATGGCGATTTTCATCTCAGGCGTGGCGCTGCTTGGGACGGGCCAGATCGAGGTTGGCCCCTCAATGATTAACAACAACCTGAACTTTACCTATGCGATTGTTTGGTTGCTGGCGCTGGCCAATGTTGTGGGCACACTGATTTGCATCGGGGCTGCGGGCGGTATTGCGCGGCTTACAAATATCCGCTTTGCGTTGCTGGCCCCATTTTTATTTATGATTATTGCGTTTGCGGCGTTTCAATCCCGCCAATCTATTTGGGATTTGGCGGCCCTGTTTGGGATTGGTCTTTTGGGTATTTTGATGCGGCGGTTTGATTGGTCTAGGCCCGCGTTTTTGATCGGGTTTGTTTTATCCGCGCCGGCGGAACGCTACACCAACCAAGCCGTCCAAATTGCCAGTTCACGTTTTCGCCGCGCGTTTGAAGACGGGCTTGACTATATCTTTAGCCCGATTGTGATTGTTCTAATCATCATTACGCTGATTTCGGTTGTGGTTGGCCTGCGGCAGGCAAAAAACATCCAAGCCGAGGGCAGTGTAAATTCTGGGGGTAAACGTGCGCCGCTGATTTTTTTGCTGG
>CALFSY010000003.1 GCA_937916365.1 uncultured Jannaschia sp.
TGGGGTGGTTTCATTTGCGTTGGTCGTAAAATTAACAACGACCGCTGGCCGATGTCGTGCGGTTCCGCCCATTGAAAATGTGCGCACAACAGCGGTCTGAAGGGCCGTAATCGTATCCATCGCACCCGTGCAGAACTCGCCGATTGTCAAACGCCAACAGATCGCCCGCGCGATAGCGGTCGCGGCGAATAAAATCATCGGACCATGTTAGGGCACACACGCCTTGATCCGCAATTGACCGAATGGGTGTATTGGTTAAAGGCCACGTGTCATAATCCAGGGTTACGGGTGGCCCGTGCGCATCTTTCATCGTAAAGACCTCCGATCCTATCCAATAAATCCGCCGAGGAATAAAAATCCAGGCGTTTATTGTTTGCTGTATTAAGCCTATTTATAGATTTTTTTGTATGTCAATCATTCATTTTAGCGGACTTTACCGCTAAATCCGCGACACCACCCAATCTTGCACGCGATCGGGCAAAAGACGGATCAAGGCCGCCGCCACATAGGATGGGGGTGTAATATAATATCGCAACCGGGGGCGCGACGCCTCAAGCGCGTGGATAAGCCTGCGCACGACGGCGCTGGGCGGGCGTTCAAAAGGGGCAGGCCCTGTGTTGGTGCGATGGGCCATAAACACGGTGCGATAAAATTCCGCATGGCGCGATGTATCCGCCGCGATCCAGCGTTCAAATTGAGCCGATGAATTTTGCCGAAACCGCGACGTAACTGGGCCAGTGTTCAAAAGCGAGAGATGAACACCTGTGCCGCGCAGTTCGACGCGCATGGTTTTTGTCAGCCCCTCAAGCGCGTGTTTGGTGGCAACATATGCCCCACGCCAACGCAACGGCGCAATCCCCACAACCGACGAATGTTGAACAATACGCCCACCGCCGTGCGCCAACATCACCGGAATGGCCAATCGGGTTAGTTGGTGCAGACCGAACACATTGCTGTGAAACACATGTTCCAATGCTGCGCGCGACACATCCTCAACCGCACCGGACATGCCATGCCCACCATTGTTAAACAACGCATCCATACGCCCACCCGTGAGGGTTAGCGCCGCGCGCCATCCTTCATCAACACTTGCAGGGTCTGCATAATCCAGGCGAACGGCATCGAACCCTTCTGCTTGGCGGCGGTCCACATCATCTTGAGCGCGGCAAGCCGCGATGACCCGCCATCCGCGCCTGCGCAATGTTTGCGCCGCCTCTAACCCAATGCCAGAGGAACAGCCAGTTATCAAAACGTCAGGGCACATAGTTTATGTTTTGTCTTTCGGCAAAAAATGTCGGGATATGTGCGCTAAATAACCTAACAAAACGTATTTATGAAATATCCGCCCAGATGTAGCGCCTAAAATGCCGCCCGCTTATCATTCAATGGACGCTAAAAATCGGCCTGCCATATACCCCTCGGTCCCCGTTGAAACGACGCGAATCTGCGCCCATCCATTGTCGAGGGATGCGATAAGTTCGGCACGCTCCCCACGGGGAAATGCCCGCAGAACGGGGTTATTGGTGGATGGCCCCGCGCGCAAATTCACGGACGACCCTGTAATTTCAACCAACTGTAGTGTGGGCAGAAATCCATCATCGGCCTCAACAGCCATCCATTCGGCGCTGGGTGTGGACACCATTTTGATATGATCCGCATTGAACGGGGCCGCATCAGACGGGGCAATCACAGCCATGATTTGCAAATCCTGACCATCGGCTGTCATCAGGAAAACCTGGCCACTTTCCCCCATCACATGCGGGGCCTGCGCGGGCGCGGCAAGCCCATGTGCCATCGTTTCCGCATCCTCCACAGAAAGGGGATGCATCGCACGTTCGGAATAAATCACAAGACTTGCGTATAGAAATGCAGACAGCATTATGGTTAAACGCATCATGGCAGCGATCCGATATTTTTAACTTATTGTTCTCCCGTGGTAAACATTATCAGAAACTTTTCCGATTCGAAGACCCTAATGCCCCGATTACTAATTTTATTTTAACCGTTGCAATTTATCCGTTTTCGTGCCCTTGCCGCACAACGCCCCCTTATATATCACCTGTGCCCAATGGATGACCCGCACGATATACAAGATGGTAAATACCCCGCTGAACCATTGTCACAGGCGATCGGCACACGATACCTGCAATATGCGCTATCTACCATCATGCACCGTGCGTTGCCCGATGTGCGCGATGGATTAAAACCTGTTCACCGGCGCATTTTATATGCAATGCGCGAATTGCGCCTGGGATCGGCGGGCGGATTTCGCAAATCGGCCAAAATTTCCGGCGATGTCATGGGGAATTATCACCCCCATGGGGATGCAGCAATTTATGATGCGATGGCACGCCTGGCCCAGGATTTTATCATTCGCTATCCCTTGGTCGATGGGCAGGGCAATTTTGGCAACATTGACGGCGATAATCCCGCCGCCGCGCGGTATACCGAGGCACGCATGACCGCCATGGCCGAGGCATTGATGCAAGGTTTAGATGAAAATGCCGTTGATTTCCGCGATAATTATGACGGCACCCTAACCGAACCTGTGGTGTTGCCTGCCGCATTGCCTAATTTGTTGGCCAATGGGTCCAGCGGCATCGCCGTGGGCATGGCCACCAACATCCCACCCCATAATTTGGATGAATTGATTGCCGCTTGTCTGCATCTTATCAAAACACCCGACGCCCGCGATGATACACTTTTGAATTATGTGCACGGGCCGGATTTTCCCACCGGTGGGGTGATTGTGGACCCAAAAGACAGCATCGCCCAAACCTACCGCACAGGGCGCGGGGCATTTCGTGTGCGCGCACAATGGCGGGTTGAGGATTTGGGCCGTGGCACTTGGGCGATTGTTGTTACGGAAATTCCATATCAAGTGCAAAAATCAAAGCTGATCGAAAAGCTGGCCGAATTGATCCAAACCAAAAAAATCCCCATCCTGGCCGATGTGCGCGATGAAAGTGCCGAAGATATTCGCATCGTGTTGGATCCAAGATCCAAAAACATCGCACCCGAAGTATTGATGGCCGCACTATTCCGCCATTCTGATCTTGAGGTGCGGTTCAATTTGAACATGAACGTTTTGATTGATGGGCGTGTGCCCAAGGTCTGCGGGTTGAAAGAGGTGTTGCGCGCCTTTTTGGATCACCGCCGCGCGGTGTTGATCCGCCGCACACAGCATCGGTTAGACAAAATCGCCCATCGGTTAGAGGTTTTGGGCGGTTTGATTGTCGTTTTTCTAAACCTTGATCGCGTGATCGACATCATTCGCTATGATGACAATCCCAAAGCCGCGTTAGTGCGCGAAACCTGGGGCCGCGACATCGCACGCGCAATGTCCGAGGCCGAATACATTCCCCCCACCCCGGGTGCGGGTGATTTAACCGAATTGCAGGCCGAGGCCATCCTAAACATGCGCCTGCGCGGGTTGCGCCGGTTAGAGGAAATGGAGCTGAATCGCGAACGTGACGCCTTGCTGGAGGAACGCGGATCGCTTGAACAACTTGTGCAACACACCGATCAACAGTGGGCAAAAATTGCCACTGAATTGAAAACCGCGCGCAAAACCTTTGGGGCGGGGGCATCGGGTGGTGCGCGACGCACCATCTTTGCCGAAACGACCGAAACCGCCCCCGTTCCCATGGATGCGATGATCGAACGCGAGCTGATTACCATTGTGTGTTCTAAAATGGGATGGATGCGCGCGCTAAAAGGGCACATTGACCTAAAGACCGAATTAAAATTCCGCGACGGCGACGAAGGTCGGTTTATGTTTCATGCGGAAACCACGGATAAAATTTTGGTTTTTGCATCATCTGGCCGGTTTTACACATTATCAGCGGCCAATTTGCCCGGTGGGCGTGGGATGGGCGAACCCCTGCGCCTGATGGTGGATATGCCGAATGAGGCCGCAATCGTTGATCTTTTCCTACACAAACCCGAAGGCAGGCTTTTGGTCGCCTCCTCTGCGGGTGATGGATTTGTCGTGCCAGAGGCCGCCGTTGTCGCGCAAACACGGGGCGGTAAACAGGTTTTGAATGTGCAAAAGGGGGCAGTGGCGCATGTTTGCCACCCCATCGCGGCGGGTGATGACACCGTCGCCGTGGTGGGTGAAAATCGCAAACTTTTGATGTTTGACCTAACTGACATTCCCGAAATGGGGCGCGGCAAAGGCGTGCGTTTGCAAAAATACAAAGACGGCGGTCTGGCTGATGCGCGCACCTTTCGACGTAGCGATGGGTTGGTTTGGAAAGACCCCGCAGGCCGGGCGCGCACCGAAACAGATCTTACCGAATGGCAGGGCAAACGCGCAAGTGCCGGGCGCATGGCCCCGCGCGGATTTCCACGCAACAATAAGTTTACCTAATAAAACGCGCCGAATATACCACTGTTGCGGGATTTGTCTTTTGAACGCGGTTGGTTTACTCTTAACCTTATGCAATCTTTTATATCCGCCCCTTTCGGAGACAGAAGATGACCTACCGATTCCTATTTCCACGCCCTACCCGTTGGATACCAATCGCGCTGCTTTGGTTTGTGGCGGCGTGCGCCGCCGGCGACCCGCGTGAGGAACAGCTGCCGCCGATGGGCGATTTCCGGCTTTCCCATAATATCGTGGTGGCTGATAATATGCGGCAAGTGCCCCCATCGCGCAACGCAACCCCCGAAGAATGGGAAGAAGTTCTTGTGACTGAAATCGACCGCCGCTTTGGCGAATACGCCGGTGATCGGCTTTATCACATCGGTGTCGCGGTGGATGGGTATGCGCTGGCCCCCCCTGGTATTCCACTTTTGGTTAATCCACGATCCATCCTCGTCTTATCGGTTAATATCTGGGATGATGCACGAGGCGAAAAACTGCACGAAGATCCCCGCCGCCTGTATGTATTAGAAGGCGCTGCGCCGGAAACCTTCATTATCGGATCGGGCCTTGCCCGCACGCGCCAACAGCAAATGCAGGTGTTGGCCCGTAATGCGGCGCGCCGGATAC
>CALFSY010000004.1 GCA_937916365.1 uncultured Jannaschia sp.
GGATAAGGGCGCGGAGCGCCGCACGAAATTATCGGCCCTTGCGGCGGGCGACACCCATATTTTGGTGGGCACCCACGCGGTGTTTCAAGACGGCGTTGATTTTGCCGATTTACGATTGGCCATCGTTGATGAACAGCATCGGTTCGGCGTGCGCGAACGTATCCGGTTGAACAAAAAGGGTGCTGCGGCGGACATGTTGGTTATGACGGCAACGCCGATCCCCCGCACGTTAAGTTTGGCACAATACGGCGATATGGACATCAGCGTGTTGGATGAAAAACCCCCCGGTCGCACACCGGTGAAAACCGCGCTTATGTCAACCGCACGCATAGATGAGGTGATCGCACATTTGCGTCAGGCCGTGGCCGAAGGGCGGCAGGCCTATTGGGTGTGCCCTTTGGTCGAAGAATCCGAAACGCACGAGGCGATCGCCGCCGAAGAACGTTTCAAAACCTTGCGTGCAATTTTGGGCGACGGGGTTGTGGGGTTGGTTCACGGACAGTTGCCCCCGGCGGAAAAAGACCGCGCCATGGCCGATTTCACGGCGGGCAAAACCCGCGTTTTGGTGGCCACCACGGTGATCGAGGTCGGCGTTGATGTGCCCAACGCCTCAATCATGGTGATCGAACGGGCCGATTTGTTCGGGCTTGCACAGTTGCACCAACTGCGCGGGCGTGTGGGGCGTGGTGCGGTGGCGTCAACGTGTTTGTTGATGTATCGCGCCCCTTTGGGGGAAACGGCGCGGCGGCGGCTACATATCTTGCGCGAAACCGAAGATGGGTTTCGTATCGCGGAAGAAGACCTTGCCATTCGCGGGGCGGGGGATGTGATCGGCACGGTTCAATCGGGGTTGCCGCGTTTTCGTATTGCCGATCTTGAACACCAAGGTGCGTTGATGCGATTGGCACACACCGCCGCCCGCGCGCTTTTAACCCGTGACCCGGATTTGCAGGGGCCGCAGGGGCAATCGGCAAAGGTTCTTTTGTGGTTGTTAGAGTATGAAAAGGCGCTGCAATTTCTATCTACAGGATAAAGAAAATAGAGTTCTACAAAAAAATTAAAATGTTCAAAATTTGTTCTTGCTTTCCCCCTAAAAATATGAGAACAAAAGATCAACATTAGGGAACAGGAGGCCAGATATGGCACACATCGCTAATATTCTAACACGCGCCCGCGACACGCTATTTTACGATACCATCGGTGTGTTGATTTTAGGCGCGTTTACCTGTGCCCTGTTACATTTGGTTAGTGTGATCTGACCCTGATTTCTGCCTGCGGTCCGGTAAAGGGTATTCGCGTTGGGGTGTCCCTAAAATTAACCTAGACGTGATCAATATCTTACGAAAATGTTCTTTTGCCCTTTGAACATTTCGCGCCCTTTACCAACGGACACGCACCTTGCCGCCGCCGTCCTTTATGGGATGTGCGGCGGTTTTTTTGGGGGATGGGATACATGATCCGTGGGTGTAGGTTTACTTAAACACCATGAAACATCTGCTACAAATCAAAAAATTTGCGATGACAGCGACACTGGGGTTTTGTGTCGTGATGGTGTCATTCGGCCCAATGCACGGTGGCATTGTGTAAAACCGCCCGCACGGGGGCCTCGGGCAAGGGTAAATGGGCGGCTTTTTCCACGGCGGCGCGTTTTTCGGGACCGGTGATAACAATATGGGTGCTCATCGCGGCTTGTAGCGTCGGCGCGGTTAGGGTTACGCGCGGCTCCCCCGCATTTTTGGCGCGCATAACCATCAATGGCGGCGCATGATTGGAAAGCGCTGTTTCCAAATGATCCGCATTGGGAAACAAACTGGCCGTGTGCATATCTGCCCCCATGCCCAGCAAAAGCACCGAAATGGGCAAATGTTCCTGCACCCCCGCGATTAGGGTGTCAATGGTGTCCTCTGGCGTTGAACCTGGTGCGTAAAGAGGCACAAATTTTGCCGCCGCTGCCTTTGACACCAGCAGGCGTTTTTTCACAAGTGTGCTATTTGAACGGGGGTGATTTTCCGCCACCCAGCGTTCGTCGGTCAACATCACGGCCACCTGTTCCCAACCTAGGTTTTGGCCGGACAAAACATCAAAGATCGGACCCGGGGTTGTGCCGCCCGGCACGCAGAACGTGGCGGTATCGTGCCGCCGCAGATAATCGGCCAGCTCGCTGGCCAAAGTATCGGCCAGATCCAGCATCATCATATCGCGGTCAGGGTATTCAACAAACTGCATGGGTCACATTATGCTATGGGTTAGATGAATTTTGAATGGGTTGCCATCTGCGCCCATCTTTGTGCAGCAGCATCAGCGCCTCTTCCGGGCCGGCGCCGCCGGGATCATAGGCAAAGGGTTTGTCTCCGCGGCCCTGCCAACTTGCGATAATGGGGTCGGTCCAGGCCCAGGCGGCCTCAACCTCGTCACCGCGCATGAAGAGGGTTTGATTGCCGCGTATGACATCCATGATCAGCCGCTCATAGGCATCGGGCACATCGGCGGCTTCGGGGCCCAAAGCGTCTGCAAATGACATGTCCAATGGCACATCAATTAACCGCATCCCGCCTGGTCCCGGTTCTTTGATTGTGACGCGCAAATCAATGCCTTCGTCGGGTTGCAAACGGATGGATAAAACATTGACCAGGTTATGGGCATCGGCGTCGAAGATTGAATGCGGCGTTGGTTTGAAGTATATCACAATTTCTGACCGGCGGGTGCGCAAACGTTTTCCTGTGCGCACATAAAATGGCGTGCCATTCCATCGCCAATTTGAAATATGCAGTTTAAGCGCGATGAAACTTTCGGTGCGGCTATCGTCGTTTTCAACATCTTCGGTATATGACGGATGCGCGCCCGCACGGTATTGGCCGCGCACAATATCATCGGCCGAAACGCGATCAAGGGCGCGAATAACCTTTAATTTTTCGTCACGCACCGCGTCGGGTTCAAACCGGTTGGGCGGTTCCATCGCGGTCAGGCACAAAAGCTGCATCAGGTGGTTTTGCACCATATCCCGCATCGCCCCGGATGTGTCATAATAGGCCCCGCGCCCGCCGACGCCCACATCCTCGGCCACTGTGATTTGCACGTGATCGATATATTGCGCGTTCCACAAGGGTTCGAACAACACATTTCCAAATCGTATCGCCATCAGGTTTTGCACCGTTTCTTTGCCCAGGTAATGATCGATGCGATAGATTTGCGTTTCGTCGAAATGGGCGGCCAAGGTGGCGTTCAATTCTTGTGCCGTTTTCAAATCGCGGCCAAAGGGTTTTTCGACCACGATGCGGGCCCCCGTGCGCGCGATTTGAAAATGGTGCAAACGTTCGGCCAAGGTTCCAAACAGCCTGGGCGCAACCGAAAAATAAAACGCCTGCACCACATTATCGCGCATCAACGTTTTTAAGTTTGTCCATCCATTGTCACCTTCGGCATCAATGGGCAGATAGGTTAGACGTTCAAGAAATTGGGCGGTTTGATCGGCATCTTGTTTATCGGGTGGCAAAAAGGTTGCAATCGCCTGTGCCACGGTGTTGCGCCATTCTTTGGTATCTTGGGGCGCGCGCGCCGCGCCGATAATATGCGCGTTTGGCGGCATTTGCCCGTCACAAAACCGCCGGTAAAGGCCTGGCAGTATCTTGCGTCTTGCCAAATCACCGGTCGCCCCAAAAATCACAAGGTCAAATGGGGCAACAGGGATGACGCGCGAAACCATTTTCAAACCCCAGGTGTCATATGGTGGTAAGGTTAACCCGGCACACCGATGTGATTTCACAAAATTATTAACATATATAGAGGCAGATTAAAAAATTTTCTTTCAAAACAAAATGTTGGAGCGGGTGATGAGATTCGAACTCACGACCCTTACCTTGGCAAGGTAATGCTCTACCCCTGAGCTACACCCGCGTCACTGGCGTATTACTTAGCGGTATGGGTGACAGGGCGCAAGGATAAAAGCGTTGTGTTATAAACAGCGCCCTTTGCGCAACGATCCAATATAAGCTGATCCTGTGGGCCAATCTAGGCGGCGGGCATGGGGTGCGATTGGGCCTTTTCCATCGCCTCTGCTGTGGCCTCTAACGACAGTAAGATCGACGCATGGCGGTTGCGGTAATCGCGCGCGGGTTCCAAAACGTCGTATCCTTTGAACGGATGCCCAGGCGGCGGTCCGCCCGCCGTTAGCATCGCGCGTAATTGATCGCGTGCCGCCACAACGTCAACATGGGTGCGCCCAATAATATCGGCCGCCATTAACGCCGCCGCCGCCTGACCCAGGGCGCAGGCCTTTACGTCTTGGGCAAATCGGGTGATGACACCATTTTCCACATCCAGATCAACGGTTACAGTTGATCCGCACAATGGCGCCCGCTTGCGCACGGTTGCTTGCGGTGTGTCAAGCCGCCCTAAATGCGGAATATCCGCTGCCAGGGCAAGGATGCGTTGCGAATAAAGTTTGATAAGGTCATGTTCGGCCGCCATGGTTTTGCCTTTCACGGATCCACCCTATACTACGTAGCAAAGCAAACCATATTTGCAAAGAGACCCCCATGCCCGATTCCGCTTTTGATCCCCAAACGTTGCGTTATGACGACCACGGTTTGATTCCTGCCATCGCGCAAGAGATTGAAACAGGTGAAGTTTTGATGTTGGCCTGGATGAATGCCGAGGCCGTAAAAAAAACACTGGAAACCAGACGTGTAACGTATTGGTCCAGGTCGCGGCAGGCCCTGTGGATAAAGGGCGAAACATCGGGACACCATCAGGAATTGGTGGACATGCGTGTGGATTGTGATCGTGACTGTCTTCTCGTGTTGGTGCGTCAAACGGGGCCAGCATGTCACACCAATCGGCGAAATTGTTTTTACACGGCAGTGCGCGATGGCCATGAAGTTGAATTAATGCAACCTATGACAACCCCTTAAAACCCAATCATGCGGCGAATGTTATCGGCGCTATGCCCCGCCGCCCGATAGGTTTGTAGCGCGCGGGCCTTGTCACGCTTGGCCAATCGTTTCCCCTGTGCATCACGGATTAGTCGGTGATGGTGATATGCAGGTGTAGGAAGGCGCAGCAGATTTTGCAGCAGAACATGAATCGGCGTTGCATTTGCCAAATCTTGCCCACGACACACAAGCGTAATGCCCTGCGCCGCGTCATCTACAGTGACGGCAAGGTGATAGGCTGGCCCCCCCGTTATGCGACGGGCCAACACCACATCCCCAATGGAAAAACGCATATGGTCGGCGCTGGCCCAATGGGGGCCTGGCATATGCGGGCCGGTTTCCAGCCACCTTAAATTGCGCGGGTCTACGACATCCAATGCCTTGGTCATGTTCAGCCTTAACGCATCCCCTGGCCGTTGGTCGGCCATGGGGCGATATCGGCAGGTGCCGGGATAGATTACACCATCGGGGCCATATTGGGGTGCGCCTTCTTGCGGGGCGGTGGCGGCGGTGCGAATATCGGTTCGGTTACACGAACAGGGGTAGAGAACCCCCAGCGCCGCCAATTTATCCAAGGCCTGTGTATAAATGCCCAAATGTTGAGATTGTCTATGAACCGGTTTGGGCCAATCCAAGCCTAACCAATCTAGATCGTCGTAAATCAGATCTTCCCATTCGGGGCGCGCACGTGCTGTGTCAATATCTTCGATACGCAATAAAAAGGTGCCATTTGCCGCGTGGGCCAAATGTGCCGCGGTTAGGGCAGAATACGCATGGCCCAAATGCAGCGGCCCCGTGGGCGAGGGTGCAAAACGGGTGCGCATACGCCCCTTCACGCTTTGCGTAACACGTAAACCGTCGATCCCATATTTTTTGAATCAAGATGCGGGCCATATTCCGCCGAAAGTTGTTCCGCCCGTGCCAATACGGCCTGATGTGCCGTGGTATAGGCCGGATCGGCCATGGTTGAATCATTGAAACTAAACACAACAAACCCACCAGGTGCTAAAGCGTCTAATAACATCATTAATGTGTCCGGCGGTGCGGCACCCAGGCTAATAACCCCGGCTGCGGTGATGGCGGCATACTCACCTGCCGCTCTATTGCCCAGCGTGCGGGGTTTTCCCACCCATAGGTGGCGATAGGCGCCGGTATGTTCTGCCTTTTCCAACATTTCGGGGGTGATGTCAGTGCCGTCAATCGTCTGGAATCCGGTGGTGCGTAATGCCACACCAGAAAGCCCCGTGCCACAGCCGAAATCAAGGATCGGCGCCGCGCGGTCGGGTAAATACTTGGCCAAGGCCGCAGCCACGCGGCCCGGTGTGTGATACCCCGCCTGCGCAAGGTCTGCGTCATAAGCGGCGGCCCAATCGGCGTAAAGCGCGCGCGTATCTTTCGCCGACCGCGGAGTCCAAAGTTGATCGTTCAATGGGTTTTTGGTCATGCCTGGATCGTAGCAGGGTTTGTAGCCCGCCGTCTAGGTTATTCCGCCGCTTGGGCCGTGGGTGCCAACCACGCGGTCCACGCCATTTTTGCCCGATCTGTGTAGGCTTTGTAGCGATCTTTCCGGCCACGCCGTCCGGTTTTGGCGCCATCAATGGGCGGAAACAACCCGAAATTCACATTCATGGGTTGAAAGGTTTTTGCGTCCGCCCCGCCGGTGATATGTTGCACCAATGCCCCCATCGCCGTTTCCGGGGGTATGGGGGGCAGTGTTTGGTTTTGCACCTCTGCCGCGGAAATCCGCCCGGCAAGCAGACCCATGGCGGCACTTTCGACATAGCCTTCAACCCCTGTGATTTGACCAGCAAAACGAATGTGGGGTTTGGTGCGCAGCCGCATGTGCCCATCCAACAGTGTTGGGGCATTCAAAAACGTGTTGCGATGAATGCCGCCCAAACGCGCAAAGGCCGCGTTGTATAAGCCCGGGATCATACGAAACACCGCCACCTGCGCGCCATATTTCATTTTGGTTTGAAATCCAACAATGTTGTATAGCGTGCCCAGCGCGTTATCCCGCCGCAACTGCACAACAGCGTAAGGTTTTTCATCCGGTTTGTGCGTATTGGTTAATCCCACGGGTTTCATTGGACCATGGCGCAGGGTTTCGCGGCCCCGTTCGGCCATCACCTCAATCGGTAGACATCCGTCAAAATACCCTGCGGTTTCCCCCGGTTTGAACGCCGTTTTTTCCGCCGCTAATAGTGCATCAATAAATTCGTTATACTCCGCCCGCGTCATTGGACAGTTGATATAGGCCAAACGTTCGGCCTGCGTTTCGCCTTTGTCATACCGCGATTGCCGCCATGCCACCGACATATCAATCGTATCGGCATGGACGATGGGGGCAATGGCATCAAAAAAGGCAAGGTGATCCTGCCCCGTTTCGGCCATAATGGCCTCTGCCAAGGGCGTGGACGTCAACGGACCGGTGGCGATGATCGCAGGCCCCTGTTCGGGCAGGGCCGTTACCTCACCCACCGCAATGTCGATATTTGGGTGTGCCTTTATGTGCGCGGTCACCGCACTGGCAAAGGCCTCTCGATCCACGGCCAACGCCCCACCGGCTGGTAGGCGATGACGATCGGCCATGGCCATGATCAGCGATCCCGCCGCCCGCATTTCCCAATGCAAAAGGCCCACGGCATTTTGTTCATCATCGTCTGAACGGAACGAATTGGAACAGACCATTTCCGCCAATGCCGCGGTTTTATGAGCAAAGGTGCCGGTTTGGGGGCGCATTTCATGCAACACGACCCGCACACCAACTTGGGCAGCCTGCCACGCGGCCTCTGCCCCTGCCATGCCGCCGCCGATGATATGGATGGGTTGTGTGTGTGCCATGACCGCCGCTATCTGATTATGCTTCGCTACTGTCGTCATCTTCCTGATCGGCGATATAGGCCACGGAAACAACCTCTTCCCCCGTGGCGGTGTCGAAGACCTTTACACCCCCTGCACTACGCGATCGGAATGAAATACCCGCCACCGGCACGCGGATGGATTGCCCGGTTGAGGTTGCCAGCATGATTTGATCGTCCAGGTCGACTGGAAAACAGGCCACCAATGGGCCGCCGCGCATGGCCTTGTCCATCGCGGCCACGCCTTGGCCGCCGCGCCCGCGCACCGGATAATCATGCGACGATGACAGCTTCCCCAACCCATTGGCCGTGATGGTCAGGATCAGATCCTCGGCCGCGGACATTTGGGCGTATCGTTCCGGCGAAAGCTGCCCCATGCCAGTCGCGGTATCATCGTCTGTGTCTGCCTCGGTCTCATCCTCGGGCGCGCCGGCCATCAGGCGGCGTTGTTTGAGGTAGGCCACGCGTTCCTGGGCCTCGGCTTCAAAATGGCGGATGACGGCCATGGACACGACGCTATCGTCCGTAGCCAGGCGAATACCCCGCACGCCGGTGGAATCACGCCCCTTGAACACGCGGACATCGGTGGTGGGAAACCGGATGGCGCGACCAAGGGCCGTGACCAGCATCACATCATCGGTTTCCGCCGCGATTCGCGCGTTCACCAGGCTGATCGCCCCATCATCGGGCAGTTTCATCGCAATTTTGCCGTTTTTCATCACGTTGGTGAAATCAGACAACGCATTGCGCCGCACATCCCCGGCCGAGGTGGCAAAGATAATCTGCAACTCGTCCCAGTGCGCCTCATCCCGATCAACGGGCATAACGGCGGCGATACCGGTGCCGGGCGTGATAGGCAGGATATTGACAATCGCCTTACCCCGCGCCGCACGAGAGCCCAGCGGCAAGCGCCAGGTTTTTAACTTATACACCATGCCCGAGGTGGTGAACACCAACAACGGCGTATGCGTGTTGGCCACAAACAGCGTGGTGACAACATCATCGTCTTTCAACGCCCCGCCCGACAGGCCCTTACCCCCGCGTTTTTGGGCGCGGAACTCGGCCAGTGCCGTGCGTTTGATATAACCGCCCTGTGTGATGGTAACGACCATATCTTCGCGTTCGATCAGGTCTTCGTCCCCTAAATCGCCGGACCAATCGGTGATTTCGGTGCGGCGGGGGATGGCGAATAGGTTTTTTACCTCGGCCAGTTCTGTTGACACAATCGCCAGGATGCGGTCGCGGCTGGCCAAAATGGCAAGGTAATCCTTGATTTTTTCGGCCAAATCGCGCAACTCATCCGTTACCTCTTGGACACCGATTTGGGTTAGACGTTGCAGCCGCAACTCTAAAATCGCACGCGCTTGTGCCTCAGACAGGTTATAGGTGCCGTCGTCGTTGATCGTATGGGTGGGGTCATCAATCAACCGGATATAGGGCGCGATGTCGGCGGCGGGCCAAGGCCGCGTCATCAGGGCCGCGCGCGCCTCGGCCGCATCGGCGGCACGGCGGATGGTGGCCACGACCTCATCCACATTTGAAACCGCCACGGCCAACCCGCACAACACATGCGCGCGTTCGCGCGCGCGGCGCAGTTCATACGCCGTGCGGCGGGCCACGACCTGTTCCCGAAAGTCCAGGAACGCGGTTAAAACCCCGCGCAACGTTAATTGTTCGGGCCGCCCGCCGTTAAGGGCCAACATATTGCACCCAAAAGAGATTTGCATCTGGCTAAACCGAAACAGTTGATTCAACACCACATCGGGTGTTGCGTCGCGCTTAAGCTCGACCACAACGCGTACGCCCACGCGATCGGATTCGTCAGCCACACCGGCGATGCCGTCGATTTTTTTGTCGCGCACCAAATCGGCGATGCGTTCGACCATTGTGGCTTTGTTCACCTGATAGGGGATTTCATCAACGATAATGGCAAAGCGATCTTTGCGGATTTCCTCAACATGGGTTTTGGCGCGGATCATCACACTGCCGCGCCCCTCTAGATACGCCTTGCGCGCCCCAGACCGGCCCAAGATTTGCCCACCGGTGGGAAAGTCAGGGCCGGGGATATACTCGGTTAATTGGTCTGAGCTAAGATCGGGGTTGTTGATCAACGCTTGGCAGGCCTCGATCACCTCGCCCAAGTTATGGGGCGGAATGTTGGTGGCCATGCCCACGGCGATGCCGCCCGCCCCATTGACCAACATATTGGGAAACCGTGCCGGTAAAACGGTGGGTTCTTGTTGTTTGCCGTCATAATTGTCTTGGAAATCAACGGTGTCTTTGTCGATGTCCGCCAACAGATAAGCGGCGGGTTTATCCATCCGCACCTCGGTATAGCGCATGGCGGCGGGGTTATCGCCGTCCATCGACCCAAAATTACCCTGCCCATCCAGCAGGGGCAGCGACATCGAAAACGGCTGCGCCATACGCACCAGCGCGTCGTAAATCGCGCCGTCGCCGTGGGGGTGGTATTGGCCCATCACATCGCCCACGGGGCGAGCGGATTTGCGATACGCCTTGTCATGGGTGTTGCCGGTTTCATCCATGGCAAACAGAATGCGCCGGTGCACGGGTTTTAACCCATCACGCAAATCGGGGATCGCGCGGGAAATGATAACCGACATCGCATAATCAATAAACGATGTTTTCATTTCCGCCGAAATGTCGATGGCGGGACCTGTGGGTGCGGGGGGGCGGGTGTCGTCCTGTTCGGGATCGGGGGGAATCGGGGTATCTGTCACAATGTGCCTGTATCTGCCTGGCCATTTAGTATTTTTTTGAGGATTAAATTATACTGAATAAGGGTTTGAAATGCAATGATTAGGATGAGAAACGTCCAATCCCTGCTTTGATCCACAGCCCGGCCAGCACAAGACATGCGATGCCATTCCATGACGCCATGGATAGGCCCAGAAATTCCCACGCCACTTGGTCGCACAGCACCAGGCGCGGGCCTTGCGATGTATCCAAAAGCGCGTCTGCAGACAACGTTGTTAAATCTTGCGCCCCTGCCTGTCCGCAGGTGTTTGGGCCGATCCACCATCCACGTTCGACCCCGGTGTGAAATACCGCAATCCCTGCGTTACCCAACATGGTTATGGCGCCCAGGCCCGCCACCCAAACCATGGGAAACACCACCCCCACCGCGCCCAGTGCCACGGCAAATACATGCGGCCACCGTTGCCATAGGCATATCGCACACGGCAAAAGATCGCCAATGTATTGGAATCCGAACGCGGCCAATAAAATCGCTGCTGATCCGCCCCCCGCCAAACCCATCATCACGCGGGGTCGCGCCTTTGGTTTCATAAAAACCTCACCAGATAAAAACCACCCAACAGGATCACGATAAATAGGATAAACACCACCCCTAAACGTTTTTCGATAAAATCGCGGATTGGGGCCCCAAACACCCAAAGCAACCCCGCAACCGCATAAAACCGCACCCCCCGCGCAATGATCGAGGTGACGATAAACGTAAAAATCGGCAGGCCCGTCCAACCGGACATGATAGTAATAACCTTATAGGGAAATGGCGTTAGGCCCGCGATCAATACCGGCCAAAAGCCCAGGTTGTTGAAACGGGCATTAAATTCATCCATTTGATTGATTTTCCCCAAACGTTCCAAAATTGGCCGCCCGATTTCCTCAAACGCGAAAAACCCAATGGCATATCCCAACAGGCCCCCCAAGACCGAAGCGATTAAACACACCGAAGCAATTAAAAAGGCCCGATGTGGTGCGGCCAAGATCATGGGGATCATCAAAATATCCGGTGGGATCGGAAAAACAGAACTTTCCGCGAAACTGACCACCGCCAATGCCACAATAGCATAGCGGTGGCTGGCAAGGCCCAGTGTCCAATCGTAAAGGCGGCGTAACATAAGATGGTGGGCTAGATTAAGGTGGATAAAAGGGGCTGCGGGCGCGGGAATGGATTGACATTTCGCCCCACACCATAGGGCGCATAACGCGCAGCGGGTCAAGATATTTGCAAGGGTCTGCGCCATAATGCCGTGTGTTTGGTTGTCTATGGCCGTGTTGACGCCGGTTTACGACAGGCGTAAAGAAAGAAATGCCTGGCCCGAGTGGCGGAATTGGTAGACGCAGCGGATTCAAAATCCGCCGCCGCAAGGCTTGCCGGTTCGAGTCCGGCCTCGGGTACCAGCAAACGTAGGGTGTGGTTTAGCGGCTGCGACACTTGCACGATGATAAGGTCAGGGTGGTGCCACTAGGGTTTTTCGTTTTCCCGCCACTTTACCCAATCCTCGGGCGTATCAAGATCAACCAAAGCGCGGTTCCCTGAAAGCTGCACCAAAGTTGTGCGATGGGTGTGTGCCGCTAAAATGTGCCTTGCGCCCTGATCCCCACCAAGCTGTCGTAAAAGGGGCACCAAATCAGCAGGGAACACCACTGGATGCCCCGCCACACCGGTGGCAGTGGCCGCCCGATGGATCATATGTGGCGCGCCACAGGCCCGATCGCACAGCAGGCGCAGATCGTCGGCCGTAATCCCCGGCATATCGGCCAACATAACCAACGCGGGCCCATTTACCCCGTTAACCCCTGCGGCGATAGATGCGGCCATCCCTTGGCCTGCGGGCACTTGCACAATCTCTGTGGCCAATCCGGCCAGCGCGTTGCGGCGTGTATCCTGACCCTTGGCCAATACCACACGAACGCCCGCCGCCCCGGCGTTTAGCGCGCGGATTGCCATTGTGCGCAATAACGGCCTGCCCCCCACCTGTTCCATCAATTTGTCCGCGCCGCGCATCCGTGTGGACCGCCCCGCTGCTAACAAAACGATGGTTGGGGTGTGATCCATGGGATCAAAGTTTGCGAATCTTTAATTTGGTCAATCGGTTGCGATCACGTTCCGCGACTTCAAACCGAAATCCGTGAAAGCTAAAACATTGGCCCACAACCGGAATGGTCTGTGCCTCATGGATCACAAGCCCCGCGACGGTGTTGGCCTCTTCATCGGGCAGCGACCAATCAATGGCGCGGTTCAAATCACGGATCGTCATTGCACCATCAATCACGTATGCGCCGTCGGCCCCTGGGGTTAGGGTCGGCGCGTCCGGGGTGTCGAATTCATCGGTAATTTCGCCTACGATTTCCTCTAAAATGTCTTCTAGTGTGATAAGCCCGCGCAACGCACCATATTCATCGACGACCAGTGCGAAGTGCGTTTGCCGCCGTAGGAATTGCCGCATTTGATCGTCTAATGTGGTGGTGTCCGGCACGAAATAGGGTTTCATTGCGACATCGGCGATTTTGAACGCTTGCAACCCTGGGGCTGCATCCCCGCGTGTAAGCCGGTCAATAACACGCAGCAGGTCTTTGGCATGCACGACGCCAATAATGTTTTCGGTGTCATCTTTGAAAACCGGCAAACGGGTATGGGGGGATTGCAACGCCTGGCTTAAAATAATCTCTGCATCTGCGTTTGCATCAATCATTTCAATTCCGGACCGGTGCAACATGATTTCGGCCACCGTGCGTTCGTGTAGGTCAAGCGCGCCCAAAAGCCTGTCGCGGTGTTCCTTTTCCACCGCGCCTTCGGAATGGGCGATGGATAGGGCGCCTGCAATTTCTTCGCGCACGGAAAACATATTTTCACCTGCGGCAATGTTGACCCCAAAGGGCCGCAAAACCGCCCGCACGATTAACCGCACCGCCGCGACCACCGGCGATAATGTGGCGGTCACGACGGAAATCGGCCATGATACGCGCGCGGCGGTGCGTTCGGGGTCGTTTATGGCATAGGTTTTGGGCAACACCTCGGCGAAAATTAAAACCAAGGCGGTCATCACCAACGTGGCCGCGGCCACGCCGCCTTCGCCCAAAAGCGCGGTGAACAGGGCTGTGGCCAAAGATGTGGCCAGGATATTGGCCAAATTATTGCCCAATAAGATCCCCCCAATCAGCCGCTCGTTATCCTCTTTCAATGTCAATGCGCGCGCAGCGCCTTTTGCATTGCGTTCGTTTTTATCCGTCATGGTGCGCAATTTCCCGCGCGAGGCTGCGGTTAGGGCGGTTTCTGATCCTGAAAAGAACCCCGAAAACAACAACAATACCAAAATCGCCACGGCGGTGGCCCATGTTGTCGGATCGCTTAGCGCCATAGACATGGCAGGGGATTGGGCAAGAGTATTTTCCATATCAGGCGTTATGGGCACGATAATGCCTAGGTTCAAGGTGGGGTTCGGGCGCGGTTACGCCTCCTCAGAATCGGGTTTTGCCAACGGATGGTTGTCAAACACCAGCGATTTCAACCGTTCATCCAAGACATGGGTGTAAATTTCCGTTGTTCCAATATCGGCGTGCCCCAAAAGCGTTTGGATAACCCGCAAATCCGCGCCGTTTTGCAAAAGATGGGTTGCAAACGCATGGCGCAGGGTGTGCGGGGTCACGGTATCGGGCGATATTCCGGCGCTCACCGCCAATTCTTTGATCAATGTGAAAAACCGAATGCGCGTAAGATGCCCCGATTTTCCACGCGATGGAAATAGATACAACGATGGCTTCGCGCCGGTTTCACGTTCGGCGGTGTTTTCCACCTCATCGCGGCAGGCCAGCCAAGCCTGCGCCGCCGTGCGCGCGGGCGGCGATAGCGGCACCATACGATCCTTCCCCCCCTTACCGCGCACCAAAATCATCCGTGGATCACCGCGCAGCGCCGCCACCGGTAGCGACACAAGCTCGCTCACCCGTAGGCCCGTGGCATATAAAATTTGCATCAAGCATGTGTTTCGCAGCCGCTCGGCCTCGGTGCGCCCATGGGTGCGCGCCGCCGCCAGCAATCGATCCACATCATCCATGTGCAATGTTTTCGGCAGCCGCTTGGCCGGTGGCGGGCCTTTGATGCCCAGGCTTGGGTTATCGTCGCGCCACCGTTCATCGTAGGCAAACCGATAAAGTTGCCTTAGCGCCGATAACCGCCGCGCACGTGTGGCCCGCGCCAAACCTTGCGCGTCAAGATGGGCAAGATAACGTTCCAATACCGCCCTATCCGCCGTGGCAAAGCCTACGTTTTGTCGTGCCAACCACCCCGCCGTATCTTGCAGATCACGGCCATAGGCCAACTGCGTATTCCACGCGGCCCCCATTTCGGCGGCCTGCGCATCAAGAAAAGTGGAAATCCAGGTTATGTCATTTTGATCTGATATTGTTTTGCCCTGTGATGACGATGGAACCGGAGCCTGTGGGATCGCCGGTGCGCACGAGGGGTTTGCCGTTGATGGTGA
>CALFSY010000005.1 GCA_937916365.1 uncultured Jannaschia sp.
TTCGTTTGTCTGCCATGGCGCATGGGCAATTTTATTATCCGCAGCGCCATTTCGTTCCGCGTATGCACGCGCGCGCCAATGGATATGTCATCCATCCTTCCGCTATTAGATAGTACTATTCGTTTGGCCACCCCGCTTTTGTTGGCATGTTTGGCGGGGCTTTTTTCCGAACGTGCGGGGATTTTTGACATAGGGCTTGAAGGTAAAATTTTAGCGTCGGCATTTTTTTCTGCGGCGATAGCCTATGTCATAGGGTCTGTATGGGTTGGATTGGCTGCGGGAATTGTGGCGTCGGTTATCTTATCCACCCTCCATGGTGTGGCTTCGATCACGTTTCGCGGCAATCAACTTATTTCTGGTGTGGCAATCAATTTTCTTGCGGCGGGCCTGACAGTTGTGATTGCACAGACCTGGTTTGCACAAGGTGGACGCACACCTTTGCTGCCAAACGACGCACGATTTGGCGATATTACATTGCCAGGGGCCGATTTCGTCTCAACAATCCCTATCTTTGGCCCGATATATTCTGACATTCTGTCTGGTCATTCTATTTTGGTTTATATTGCAATCTTAAGCGTGCCATTGGCCTGGTGGGTTCTTTTTCGCACCCGTTTTGGACTACATTTGCGGGCTGTGGGGGAAAACCCCGCTGCTGTGGATACCGCCGGCGTCTCGGTCGCTGGTTTGCGCTATGCGGCGGTTATAATTTGCGGTGTTTTATGCGGCTTGTCCGGAGCTTATCTCTCAACCGGTCTTTCCTCCGGTTTCGTCAGCGATATGAGCGCGGGGCGCGGTTTTATCGCTCTGGCAGCCCTGATTTTTGCGAAATGGCGGCCATGGTCTGCACTTTATGCCTGTCTTTTGTTTGGTTTTTTAGATGCGGTTGGCAACCGCTATCAAAACATTCAAATCGGTGATTTTTTAATTCCAGTGCAGGTTATGCAGGCCCTTCCTTACATTTTGACGGTAATTATCCTTGCAGGTTTTGGCGGCAAAGCGATTCCACCGCGTGCTGGGGGCGAACCGTATGTGAAGGAACGTTAAAACGTATCTTGATGTAGGGCCTCCATCCAACGATGCGGATCACAGCCCTCAAGGTGCCAAAACTTAGCTTATAATTCCCCTATCCAACGCACGCCGCACACCATATACTAAATATAGATATGGCATAAGCATCGCCCCCAATTTAGGACTGTCCCACACCCCTTAAATTGGCGAACCAACGAAAAGGAATTGAAATGCGTTGCCCATTTTGCGGAAATGTAGATACCCAGGTAAAAGATTCCCGCCCGGCCGAGGATCACGTGGCCATCCGACGGCGGCGGTTTTGCCCGGCATGTGCCGGACGGTTCACCACCTATGAACGTGTGCAGTTACGCGATCTTGTGGTCATAAAATCCAATGGCAAACGCGAGGATTTTGATCGCGATAAATTGGCCCGTTCAATTCGAATTGCCATGCAAAAACGGCCAATCGAACCAGAGCGGATTGACCAAATGATATCGGGCATTGTGCGGCGGCTTGAATCAATCGGCGACACCGATATTCCATCCAAAATCATTGGCGAAATTGCGATGGAGCGGCTCGCCTCTATCGACACTGTTGCATATGTGCGCTTTGCCAGTGTTTACAAAAATTTCCAAGCCACTGACGATTTTGAGGATTTTTTGGCCGAACTACGCCCCCCTACTGATTCGGCTAACGTCTAAACACATGATGGATTCCGACGTGCGCTGGATGCGCCTAGCACTGGAGTTGGGTGCGCGCGGCCAAGGGCGTGTGTGGCCCAACCCCGCAGTGGGCTGTGTTTTGGTAAAGGCCGGGCGCGTCATTGGCAGGGGATGGACCCACCCCGGGGGGCGCCCCCATGCCGAAACCGTTGCCTTGGCGCATGCAGGACTAAACAGCGCCAAAGATGCCACAGCATATGTTAGCCTTGAACCGTGTGCCCATCATGGCCATACACCGCCGTGTGTTGATGCCCTGATTGCAGCGGGGGTAAGGCGTGTGGTCATCGCCCTTGAAGATCCTGATCCGCGAACCAATGGCAAAGGGATTGCGCGGTTGCTAAATGCGGGCATTGAGGTGCAAACTGATGTTTTGAAGCATCAGGCCACCCATGCCCATCTTGGATTTATTCACCGTATTACCCAAAACCGCCCCATGGTGACATTAAAGCTCGCAACCTCGATTGATGGTCGCATTGCCACTGCAACGGGTGACAGCAAATGGATCAGCGGGCCCGAGGCACGGCGTTTGGTCCACGCCATGCGTGCACGCCATGATGCGGTTTTAATCGGTGCCGGAACGGCACGCGCAGATAATCCGCAGCTTATCACACGGGGATTGGGCGTAACACATCAACCGGTGCGTGTGGTGGCCTCACGGCGGCTGGATTTACCTATGGACAGCGCCCTAATGCACAGCGCGTCTACTCCCCCCGTTTGGCTATGCCATGGGCCCGACGCACCGGAATCGATCCAGCATGCATGGCGCAACGCTGGGGCGCACCTGTTGCAAGTGCCCTTAGCCACGGATGGGCAGCTTGATTTAAGTATGATGTTGCAAAAATTAGCTGACGCAGGGTTAACGCGAATATTGTGCGAAGGTGGCGGCACATTGGCTGCAAGTCTTTTGGTGGGGGGCTTTGCCGATGAATTGGCCCTATTTTCCGCCGGTTTGGCTATTGGGGCCGAAGGCACCCCATCAATCGGTGTAATGGGTATTGCAATACTCGCCGAAGGGCCACGTTTTACATTACGTCATACACAATCCATCGGGAACACATCATATAGTGTATGGGCCCGCCGCAATGAAACCGATTGAAGCATAACTATTATTCGTATCATCTACTCCCAAGTCAAGAAAACTAATGTGGTATGTGATAAAACGCGCGCTTAAGTATCAGACAACACAAAATCAGGGGTGCAAACGGCGCGCCACGTCAATCTAAGCGCGCTTCAAGATAAGGACAATGGGCCATGTTCACAGGCATTATCACAGACATTGGCACAATTTTATCGGTTGAACGCCATGGCGACCTTAAGGTGCGTATTGGCACGAACTATGACACGGCGCGCATAAATCTGGGGGCCTCTATTTGTTGTGATGGGGTTTGTTTAACTGTCACAAATTTAGGCCCCGATTGGTTTGAAACCGATATTTCCGCCGAAACTGTCTCTAAAACCAACATCAGCGCCCAAAATTGGGGTTCGGGGCATCAGATCAATCTTGAACGATCTGTGCGCGTAGGGGACGAATTAGGCGGGCACATCGTATCGGGTCATGTTGACGGAACGGCCCGCATCATAGCTATGGTCGAGGATGGTGCATCAACCCGTGTTACCTTTGACGTGCCGCAAAACCTTGCGCACTTCATTGCACCCAAAGGATCGGTTGCATTGAATGGCACGTCGCTTACCATCAATCATGCATCGGGGCAGAATTTCGACATTAACTTTATTCCACATACAAAAAACACCACCACCTGGGCAGCGGCCCGCGTTGGCGATATCGTGAATATGGAGGTTGATATGCTGGCCCGATATGTTGCGCGGCTGCATGAATGGCAAAACAATTCTAAATAAGTATATGGGGGCGTTGGGAGCGATTTTGTTTTTCCACAGAGCGCCAGAATTTAGATTTAAGTTCCAACGAACACATTATTTTACCATGGATCATAGGCGCAAAAACACTGGTCAGCGCCATACCCATGGTTTATCAGCCCCTCAATAAGCCAGGATACATGCCACGATGCAGCATTTTGAAACCCCAGGCCCCACCGAACGACAGTGGGCCGAGGCCGTTTCTTCGATTGAAGAAATTATCGAAGAGGCCCGCAATGGGCGCATGTTTGTACTGGTCGATCACGAAGACCGCGAAAACGAAGGCGATTTGGTCATCGCCGCACAAATGGCCACCCCCGATGCGATCAATTTTATGGCGACCCATGGGCGGGGTCTTATCTGTCTTAGCTTGACGGGCCCACGCGTTGATGCGCTTGGGCTACCTTTAATGGCATCGCACAATTCGTCGCGCCACGAAACGGCCTTTACAGTGTCGATCGAGGCGCGCGAAGGCGTTTCAACGGGTATTTCCGCCCATGATCGGGCGCATACCATTGCCATTGCTATTGATGCCAACAGAGGGGCGGCGGATATTGCCACGCCGGGCCATGTATTCCCCCTGCGGGCGCGAGACGGCGGTGTATTGGTTCGGGCCGGTCACACCGAGGCCGCCGTTGATATTTCACGCCTAGCAGGGTTGAACCCATCGGGCGTGATTTGCGAAATCATGAACGAAGACGGGTCTATGGCGCGCCTGCCCGATTTGATTGCTTTTGCACAGCTGCATAATCTAAAGATCGGAACAATTAGCGATTTGATCGCCTATCGGCGTAGGCATGACAATTTGGTGCGCTTATGCCAAGAGCAAACGATCCAAAGCGAATTTGGCGGCGATTGGACGATGCGCATTTATACAGATGAAACCCAAGGGGCCGAGCATATCGTTTTGATAAAAGGCGATATTTCAACCCCTGCCCCGGTTTTGGTGCGTATGCACGCGATGGACCCACTGTTGGACATTGTGGGCATAGGGCCCGTAGGCCGTGCGGGGGAATTTGGGGATGCCATGCAACGCATTGCCCAGGAAGGGCGCGGTGTTTTGGTGTTGTTGCGCGATTTGACCATGAAACTTGTCGTGGGGGGCGAGGTATCGCCGCAGACGTTGCGCCAATATGGCCTAGGCGCACAAATTCTATCATCATTAGGAATTAGCGATATGATTTTATTGACGGACTCCCCACAACCAAAGGTTGTAGGGCTTGAGGCTTATGGCCTGTCTATCGTGGGCACACAAAAAATCTCTGAGGTTAAACAATGACGGGCGATGTGCATCACATGCTTGGACGTCCACGTTTCCAAATACCCGTGCATGTCGCACTTGTGGTGGCGCCTTATTACAAAGCTATTGCCGATGATCTGATCATTGGAGCGCAGACCGAAATTGATGCGGCACACGCCAAAGCAAGCATTATTGAAGTGCCTGGTGCGTTAGAGGTGCCAACAGCCATTCGCATTGCGCATCAACATGCGGATTTTGATGGCTTTGTGGCGCTTGGCTGTATCATACGCGGGGAAACCACACATTATGATACTGTATGCACCGAAAGTGCCCGTGCTATTCAAAGTTTGGGTTTAGACGGGGCATGCATCGGAAACGGCATTCTAACTGTGGAAACCCATGACCAAGCCGTGGTGCGTGCCGATCCAAATGGTCAAAACAAAGGGGGGGTCGCGGCGGCGGCGGCGCTGCACCTTATCGCGTTAACGCAGCGGTTCAGCGCCCCAAAGCAACAAATTGGATTTCAATCATTGGTCACGCCCCCCAAATCCACACGCGGTGATATAGAATGATCACGCACCCTAAAGCATCCCATCGCGACAATAGTAAGAATCAGGCGCGCGCGGTGGCACGGCTGCACGCAGTCCAGGCCCTATTTCAAATGGAGGCCACCAATCAAACACAAAATATCGTTCAACAAGAATTTGAAATCCACCGGTTTGGCCAAATGATTGATGATACTGAACTGGCCCACGGGGATGTTGATCTATTTCGTAAAACATTGGCCGATGCAGTGACATGGCAGGCAAAAATTGACCAAATGACTGATCGTGCCTTAGTGTCGGCTTGGCCGATTGATCGTATTGACCCCACACTGCGCGCACTATTCCGTGCCGCAGGGGCAGAATTGCTGCGTGGTGTTGCCCCACCCAAAATTGTGATAACCGAATTTGTTGATGTTGCACGTGCATTTTTCCCCGATGGGCGCGAACCTAAGTTCGTCAATGCAGTATTAGATCATATGGCGCGAGCCGCCAAACCCGACGCATTTGTATGATCCACACAGCGATCACGGTGAGGTCGCATTAAAAATAAACCCGTGATATTTATTGCAATCTACGGCGATCTATTTCGCGTTGTGCCTGGGCAGCATAATTTTCAATCATGGCCCTTGGACGCACAAACACCAATGCCATGATCTTTGCCAAAAATGTTTGTGTCGTCATTGATTCGGTGAATGTTCCTTCTACCACGCCGGGTTCTATGTATTCAAAAACGGCGCTATAATGCCCTTCAAAATACCCATCAGAGGATGTGTTCAATTCATACCTTCGGGGTGGTTCGGCAATAATTTCTTGAAACGAAATGCGCAGGCCGCGGTGGTCGACCTCGGTCCAGGTGCGATGCCCAAGATCACCGTTCATATGTTCGATGGTTGCAATTTCCGTGCGCCATTCGGGTTGACGCGCTGGGGTGGTGTAAATCGTCCACACCTGTTCCAACGTTGCGTTAAACCGCACCTTGTGTGTGGCAGATCGAGTATCTGAAATGATTATGGCAAAGATAACCATCACCATCCCAACGATTAAAACCAAGCCTAGACTAATCAGTAGAATCGTTTTCATGCCACACTTTCCATGGACCGTTGATCAGCAATCCAGTTTGGATCAATTGAAAGTTTTTTGGCAATTTTATCCTCGGGTGCGATGATCCGCCAAAATGGGATCACGTCCGATGCCTTCTTATCATTTTCTAATTCTTCGATTGCATATTCGGCGACGATTCTTAGGAATATGGCCGTCGATGCCGGGCACATTGCGTCGCATTTATGGCGACGTGCCAGTTGATTGCGCATTTTCATAACACTGGAAATTTCACCCAGAGGAATTTTAGAAATATAATCCGCCACAATTTGGGGCGTGCCTATAAACAACATTTGCCCCGCCTTTACACCGGCAAAAGCCTTATCCAGCATCACCCGTTTCGGGGATCGCATTTTGCGGAAGTTTTGGCAGGCGGTCATTTTCATGATTCGATTGTATCATGAAATATTCAATACACAAAATAACCCTTATTTTTACCTTATGAAATCAAATGATTAGATTTGTTCTTAGATGGATTTTGTGATCCACCCCCCCCCGTAAATGCGAGTTCCACCTGTGCCATAGAATACGCACGCCTGACCTGGGCTCACGCCATGTTCGGCGGCGGCCACTTCAACCTCTGCCTGTGTTGCAGATAGGGGGCGCACAATCGCCGCCTGCGGTGGTCGGGTCGATCGAATTTTTACATCAAGCTCCCACATATTGCGACTATTAAATGGCGTATCACCAAGCCAATTAATATCCCGTACAGGGAAAATGCAGGTCGATAGCGCCTCTTTTGGTCCCACCACGACCTGACGCGTTTCTGGATCAAGGCGGACCACATACAATGGATCTACCAAACCGCCAATTCCTAGGCCACGCCGTTGCCCAATGGTGTAATGAATCACACCACGATGGTGCCCCAAAATACGGCCATTCATATCTACAATATTGCCGGGATCAGCGGCCCCTGGCCGTAATTTTTCAATGACAGCCGCGTAATTGCCGCCCGGCACGAAACAAATATCCTGGCTATCGGGTTTGTCCGTGACGGTCAGCCCATAACGCCCCGCCAATGCGCGTGTTTCGGCCTTAGATACCAGCGCCCCAAGTGGGAAGCGCAAAAACGCTAACTGCGCCTTTGTTGTGGCAAACAGAAAATACGATTGATCGCGCACAGGGTCCTCGGCACGGTGCAATTCTGCACCGTTCAGGCCAATCTTGCGCTGAATATAATGGCCCGTTGCCATGCAATCGGCATCAAGATCCCGGGCAGTGTGCATCAAATCTTGAAACTTCACACGCTCATTACACCGAATACACGGAACCGGGGTTGCACCTGCCAAATATGCCTCCGCGAAATCATCCATAACAGCCTTTTGGAATACATTTTCATAATCCAATACGTAATGCGGAAATCCCATGGTTTCGGCAACACGACGGGCATCGTAAATATCACGTCCGGCACAACAAGCACCTTTTTTTGCCAATGCAGCACCATGATCGTAAAGCTGCAATGTTATGCCAATAACATCATATCCTTTGTCGGCTAACATGGCCGCGACCACAGACGAATCAACACCGCCCGACATCGCCACAACCACGCGCGTGTCCTGTGGAGGTTTCGCAAATCCAAGCGAATTTAGATTTTGATGGTGATTGAAAAGCATACAAAACCACTCATTTATTGGAAAACTACATAAAATTAAATTAAAATTTCGCGCATTTATAACCTGCTGGCTCACTCTTCTTTAATGTATTCATCACAAATTCTGCTTCCATGATAACACATGGAGGTTCGCGTAGTCATGAATACTCATCCTGCTACAAATCCATCATCGGTGGAATTGCCTGATGGCACCCGAATGACGCGCGATGATCTTCCGCCTGCAAACACAAGACGATGGGTTGCCAGCCGCAAAGCCGCCGTTGTGCGTGCCGTGGATGCAAATCTGATAAGTGCAGAGGAAGCCATGTCAATCTATAATTTATCGAGCGAAGAACTGGATAGTTGGCGCCAAGCCGTCGCGCGCCACGGGCCTGCGGCGCTCAAAGCGACCGCTGTGCAGCGGTTTCGAACATCTTAAAAGATCAAGGTTTTGTTTTAGAAATACAACATTGGTGTAACCCCCTATTTTACAATAGCTTTATGTGTCGACAATTATTCACATTGCTGTCCACCCGCCATCGACACTGATCGTTGTGCCTGTAATCTGTGCAGCCGCGTCTGAGCATAAAAAAATCACTGTCCCGCCTAATTGTTCGACAGTGGCAAATTCTTTTGATGGTTGACGATCTAGCAAAACATTTTTGACCACCTCATCCCGCGTCATTCCATATTCTTCCATTGTTTCTGGAATTTGCGATTCAACAAGCGGAGTTAAAACATAACCAGGGCAAATAGCGTTTGCTGTAATCGGTTCCTCCGCAGTTTCCAGCGCGACAACCTTGCTTAGGCCAACGATACCATGTTTGGCGGCAACATAAGCCGATTTGAACGGGCTTGCCGTCAATCCGTGGGCGGAGGCAAGGTTAATGATCCGCCCCCACCCCGCTGCCCGCATCAACGGTATGGCCGCAGCGGTCGTATGAAATGCCGAGCTAAGGTTGATCGCGATGATCGCATCCCATTTTTCGGTTGGAAACTGGTCAATACCAGCGACAAATTGAATGCCTGCATTATTTACAAGTATATCACACGCCCCTGCCTGGGCGATCAACGCCCGGCAGGCCGCTGCATTTGACATATCGGCGGGAATGTAACGTGCGCGCGTACCGGTGGCGGCGGTAATGTCGGCGGCAATTGCGTGGTCTTCTTCACGATCTGTAAAAGAATTCAGCACAACATTCGCACCTGCGCGCGCCAATTCCCAAGCTACGCCCAAACCAATGCCCGAATTTGAACCCGTGATAACGGCGGTTTTACCCGATAAATCAATGGAAAATACCATTTGTGTGCTCCATCATACATGACCTTGTATTGATCATACATGGTGTGTGTGTTGTGATATAGGGGCATCGACCGCCTAAACCATTTTTCATGTCTCTGCACACGTAAGTTCAGAGCATAAAAAAACGCCGACACAAAGGTCGGCGTTCAGTCATTGAGGCAGGTTTCATACAGGCTAGAAACCTATCGAGCAGTAAGTCTTGTATAAGCAAAGGTTTGCGAATTGTCCAACGTAAAAGTTTGAAATATCCAATCTATGCCGATAGCATATTCATATACCATATTTTGGGGTAGAGAAGGAGTATTCATCTATGAAGGCGCTGCGCTTTATTAAAATCACCATAATCACAGGTATCCTTGCATGGGTCCCAATGAGTATTTTGGCACAACCGCAACACGGTGTTTCCATGTATGGTGATCCTGCGTTGCCACCAGATTTTGCGCACTTGCCCTATGCAAACCCCAATGCACCCATAGGTGGCCGAATCGTTATGGCCGAGGTGGGCAGCTTTGACAGTCTTAACCCCCACATATTGCGTGGGTCTGTGCCTTGGCAGCTTCGGTTTTTGGCTTACGAGTCACTTTTGGGGCGATCATGGGATGAACCATTCACGCTGTATGGATTATTGGCCGAATCGGTTGAAATCGGGGTAAATGGGGCGTGGGTGGAATTCACACTAAGACCAGAGGCACGATTTTCCGATGGTAGCCCGGTGACAGTTCACGATGTTATCTGGTCTTTTGAAACATTGGGCACTGTGGGCCATCCACGATACCTAAATGCTTGGACACGTGTAGATCGGATCGAGGCGGTGGGCGAGCGCACGGTGCGATTAACGTTTAATGACCCGGATCGTGAATTGGCAATGATTATGGGATTACGCCCCATTTTGCAGGCCGCACAATGGGATGGGGTTGATTTCGCGACATCGGGGCTTGACGTTATTCCCGTCGCCACAGCCCCTTATGTGATAACCGATTTTGAGGCCGGGCGCTTTGTATCGCTGCGACGTAACCCAGAGTATTGGGGGGCTGATCTACCATTCCGCCGCGGCACCAATGTGATTGATGAGCTGCGAATGGAATTTTTCGGTGACAACAATGCAATGTTCGAAGCTTTCACAGCCGGTATCGTCACAACACTACGCGAACCGAACGCATTAGACTGGGACCGAAATTATGATTTTCCCCGCGTGAGATCAGGGGCGGTCACGTTATCGGTTATCCCACATCAGCGTCCTTCGGGGATGGCCGGGTTGGTGATGAACACTCGCCGCCCCCCGTTTAACGATTGGCGTGTGCGCGAAGCGATGATCCAAGCCTTTAATTTTGAATTTATCAATCAAACTGTGAATGGTGGGGTTGAACCGCGCATTACGTCATACTTTTCAAACTCTCACCTAGGTATGCGCGCAGGTCCCGCAGATGGGCGCGTGTTGGAATTTTTAACGCCGTTCGCGGACGATTTGCTGCCTAATGCCATGGAAGGGTATGATTTGCCAATTTCCAACGGGGCAGAGGCAAACCGCACCGGGATTCGCCGCGCCATGGCATTGTTGCAAGACGCAGGATACACAGTCATAGACGGTGCAATGATTGGCCCCGATCAAACGCCGCTTACCTTTGAAATTCTACTACGCCAAGGTGCAGCCCAAAATCAGGCCATCGTAAATATATATACCGAGGCACTCGAACGGCTCGGCATTACACCATCGGTTGTGACCGTAGATAGCGCGCAATATCGTGAACGCACCGATACGTTTAATTTTGATATGACCCCCTATCGGCGCGGTGTATCCCTAAGCCCCGGCAATGAACAACGGCTGTATTGGGGATGCGATATGGCGGATACCGATGGATCGCGTAATCTTATGGGGGCCTGCCATCCGGCGATTGAGGCGATGATAGACCAAATGCTGCATTCAGAAAGTCAGGCAGACTATATCGCGGCGGTGCGCGCGCTTGATCGGGTATTGATGTCACAACGCTATGTGGTACCGTTTTGGTATTCTCCGGTTAGCCGAATTGCCCATAATTCCGAACTTCATTACCCTGATATTGTGCCAATCTATGGGGATTGGATTGCATGGCACCCGGATGTTTGGTGGATAGAAGAATAAAGAATTTCAGGTGTGCCCAAGCATTTTTCCGCTGTTTCAACACCCTACCCTATTTTTATATTATCGCAGATCCATAATGGGTGTCGGCGGGGGGGATGGTTGTGCCCCTGCTGCGCCGCTATCATCCATTGTCTCACCATCGTTTGGATACACCAGACCGGCGGAAATGATAAGTTTTGCCGCGTCTTCAACGGCCATATCCAGAACAATTACATCTTTGCGCGGTAGAAACAGTAAAAACCCAGATGTCGGATTGGGCGTGGTGGGCATGAAAACCGAAACCATTTCTTCCCCATGGCGTCGGGCGATTTCACCCTTAGCCGTGGTGGAAATAAAGGCGATGGCCCAAATTCCTTTGCGTGGATATTCTAAAAGACAGGCCTTATCGAAATTCTGTTTGCCCTGTTGCAACACAGTTTCGACAATTTGTTTTAACCCTGAATATAAAGTGCGGATTATTGGGATTGATAACACCAATGCCTCGGTTGATCGGATCAATGATCGACCGATCAATCCTTTGGCAATCCAACCAACGATCATGGTGAAAACTAAAAACGTCACCACGCCGATGCCACGAATGTCGACCTCAATCCCTGTGTATTGGCGGATCAAAAGTGCGGGATTATAGGCATTAGGAATTAAAGGGAGAACCCAACTGTCGATCCAACCGACAAGTGTCCAAATCAACCAAATCGTGATACCGATTGGGGCAATAACGATCAGACCGGTTAGAAAACTCGATCGTAATGCTGCAAAAAAACCGCGACGGGGCGGACGGGGTGGATCAGGCAAGTTCATAAGGAATGGGCGTTTTTGAAGCAACCATTAGACATGAGTGGAATTTACGTATGGTCATACCAGGTTACAAGCCAACATAGGATGATCGGGTTGGTGCACCATCACACATTGGCGCGCATAAATTACCCTTACCCTACAAAACACCCCATGGCGGGAAATTCTATTCCGCTGCATGGACTGTAATAACAGGTTCCATACGTTCTAAGGCATTCGTGCTTAGGTGGCATTTGATTTGATGGCCGGACGCCAGTGTTTGCATAGGTGGCACCTCTGTTTCGCACAATTTACCCGGAACATCGGATTTCCAACGGCATCGGGTTTGAAATGGGCATCCTGATGGTGGGTTCATCGCCGATGGAATATCGCCCTCTAATACAATGCGCTTTTTTTCGACATTCGTATCGGCAATGGGCACGGCGGACAACAGCGCCTCGGTATACGGATGATAGGGCGGTGAAAATACCTGTTCCGTATCGCCAATTTCCACCACATGACCCAAATACATCACCAGAACACGATCGCTAAGATAGCGGACGATCGATAAATCGTGCGAAATGAAAAGCAGCGTGGTTTTTTCCGTTCTTTGTATTTCCATCAACAAATCGGTTACGGCCGCCTGCACCGATACATCAAGCGCGGAGACAGGTTCATCGGCCACAACAATACGTGCATCACCGGCAAACGCACGGGCAATACCCACACGCTGCTTTTGTCCGCCCGATAGCTGCCTTGGCATACGATCGGCAAATGCACGGGGCAATTTAACCAGATCAAGTAATTTTAACATCCGTTCCCGGCGTTCGTCATCATTGTCGCCGATGCCAAACACCTCTAACGCGCGAATGATTTGTCGGCCCACAGTCATCGAAGGGTTTAATGTATCGAATGGGTTTTGAAACACCATTTGAACCGATGAAATTGTGCCGGTATCCCGGTTTTCTATTTCGGTTGCTTCAATCGATTTATTATCCAGCAAAACCTGACCATCCGTTGCCGTTTCCAACCCCATCAAAACCTTGGCAAGCGTAGATTTACCGCACCCCGATTCCCCAACAATGGCCAGGGTTTCAGATTCGCGTGCCTCAAAACTGATCGTTTCGTTGGCTTTGACGACTTTTGTGCCCCCACCACCAAACATCGAATTGGCGGCGACCTCATAGTATTTTTTAAGGTTGTCGATTTTTAGCACAGTATCACCAATTTGTGCCTTTTCGGTTTGCTGCACGGCAACGGTAGAGGCAGCCCAATCTATTTCTTGATACCTCAAACATCGGGTGGCGTGGCGATCATCACCGGTAACATCGGCCATGGCAATGTCGGCGGCGTTACATCGACCTTCTTCAAAATAGTCGCAACGTGGGCCAAAATTACACCCAGGCGGGCGTTCATGTGGCAAAGGGAAATTTCCAGGTATCGCCACAAGGGGCCGTGCATTTTTATCCGCCCCGGGCAAAGGGATCGAACGGAACAATGCCTGTGTATAGGGATGGCGCATTCTATCAAATACATCGGTAATCGAACCGGTTTCAACCGCTTCGCCCGAATACATCACACACAACCTATCGCAGGTTTCCAAAACCAACCCTAAGTTGTGACTAATAAACAGCATCGAGGTGCCGTATTTTTTCCCCAACCCTTTCACCAAGTCCACGATCCCCGCCTCAACCGTCACATCAAGCGCGGTGGTGGGTTCATCCAATATCAAAAGCGACGGTTTTGACATTAACGCCATGGCGATAACGATACGCTGCTGCTGCCCGCCCGATAATTGGTGCGGATAGGCACGCAGCATCCTTTCAGGGTCAGGCAGGCGCACGTCTTCCACAACTTCAAGCGCCAATTTATACGCCTCTGCCTGAGATTTACCTTCGTGGATCATCGGCACTTCCATCAACTGTTTGCCGATCCGCATCGCGGGGTTGAGCGAGGCCATGGGCTCTTGGTAAATCATGGCGATTTCTGAACCACGCAGGTCGCGCAATTCTTCATCCGACATGGCATTCAAATCACGGCCTTTGAATTTAATTGATCCACCCACAATGCGACCATTCACGCCCAAATCCTGCATTACGCCCAAGGCGACGGTGGATTTACCACATCCCGATTCGCCCACCAGGCCCATCGCTTCGCCCGGCATCACAGTGCACGAAAAATCCATCACCGCAGGGATTTCCCGAAGCCGCGTGAAAAAAGAAATAGAAAGGTTTTCAATTTCTAGGATTGGGCCATCATACATGTCTTGGTCAGGCATTATTAAGGCTTCCTTATTTTATTTGCGAAGGATTTAAGGCTACACATCTTGCGGAATAGAATATTTTTACAAACATGCAGTCCTAATCCTTCAAACTTTCCTCACGCAACCCATCGGCCAATAGGTTGAGGCCCAAAACCATACTCATCAACGATAAGGCCGGCGGCAAAGCAGGATGCGGATAAATCGTCAAAAGCCTACGACCTTCATTAATTGTTGATCCCCAATCAGGGGATTCAGGCGACACCCCAAGGCCGAAAAACCCTAACGTGCCTAATAGGATCGTCGTGTATCCAATGCGCAAACAAAAATCGACAATCAATGGGCCACGGGCGTTGGGCAGAATTTCCCATAACATGATATACCATGGCCCCTCTCCCCGGGTTTGGGCCGCAGAAACATAATCGCGCGTTTTGATGTCTAAAACGATACCGCGCACGATCCGGAATACTG
>CALFSY010000006.1 GCA_937916365.1 uncultured Jannaschia sp.
GGGCCATGACCATCGGATGTCCGCACCCCAGACCCAAAAATAAACCCTCAAAAACAATATACTATAGCGAATTTTGTAAAAGTGGTGAGCCGTGCAGGATTCGAACCTGCGACCCACTGATTAAAAGTCAGTTGCTCTACCAACTGAGCTAACGGCCCACTTTTGTTGGGGGGTAAGGTTTGCCCCCGGCGGTCCTAATATCATGGTTCTGTTGGGGCAATCAACTGGTCATGTGTGCAAAGATTTGGTTTATTGTCGTGCTGTCGTGGGGGTGTTAAGGGGGGTTACCATCGCCACGATCAAATTATGTCGCATACCATGTCTAATAAAATTGCCCAAACTGGCCTACGTTTCATGAAAATGCACGGGCTTGGCAACGACTTTGTGGTGATTGATGCGCGGGCGGGGTCTGTTGCCATCACGCCCGCCTTGGCGCGTGCCTTAGCCGATCGGCACCATGGGGTTGGGTGCGACCAGGTGGCGGTGATTGATGCCTGTGCGCACGCCGATTTGGCCCTGACGTTTTATAATGCCGATGGGTCACAATCGGCGGCCTGCGGCAACGCCACCCGCTGCATCGCCCGCCATGAGATGGACGCAACCGGCGTGTCCGCCCTAAATATACGCACCGCCCGTGGGGTGTTGCGTGCGGTCGATGCGGGCGATGGGGTAACGGCGGTCAACATGGGCGCCCCCCTGACGGAGCCAGCGGATATTCCTGTAACGGGGGTAACCGATACCTTGCATTTACCCATTGCGGGCGATCCCGTGGCCACGGGCATGGGCAACCCCCACTGCACCTTTTTTATAGAGGATGCAGAAAAGATTGATATAACCGCGCAGGGGCCAACAATCGAACACAATCCCATGTTCCCCCAAGGCACCAATGTGCAATATGCTTCGCTCATCGGGCCGGGTCACATGCGTGTGCGGGTTTGGGAACGCGGCGTGGGGGTGACCTTGGCGTCGGGGTCTTCGTCTTGTGCGGTGGCGGTGGCGGCGGCGCGGCGCGGTTTGACCGGGCGGCAGGTGAAAATCACGCTGGATGGCGGCACGATAGACATTGATTGGCGTGATGACGGCGTGTGGATGCGTGGCCCTACGGCCCATGTGTTTTCGGGCATCGTGACCGAGGAATTTTTGCAAAAGCTGCCGCAATGACATCTTCTAAAACGATTTTTCACACCCATGGTTGCCGACTCAATACCTATGAGACCGAGGTGATGAAGCACCTAGCCACAGAGTGCGGGGTAAAAGATGCGGTTGTTGTCAACACCTGTGCCGTCACGGCCGAGGCGGTGCGCAAAGCGCGCCAAGACATTCGCAAATTGCGCCGTGCCCATCCCCAAAAACCTTTGATTGTGACAGGGTGCGCCGCACAGACGGACCCACAGGCATTTAGTGCGATGCCCGAGGTTGATTTGGTGTTTGGAAACCAAGAAAAAATGCGTGCCGAAACCTGGCGCGGTCTGGGTGCGGGCGCCATGGGCCACGATGCTCCCTCCGTGCATGTGGGTGACATCATGACCGCGCAAGATGATGTCCGCCGTGCGCCCATCGACGGCTTTGGCACCCGCGCCCGCGCCTATGTGCAGGTGCAAAACGGGTGTGACCATCGCTGCACGTTTTGCATCATACCTTTTGGGCGCGGCAATTCCCGATCGATCCCTGCCGATGTGGTGATTGATCAAATCGCGCGCCTTGTGGATCGTGGGTATAATGAAATCGTTCTCACGGGGGTGGATTTAACCGCCTGGGGCGCGGATTTTCCCACTCACCCGAAATTGGGCGATTTGGTGCAACGCATTTTGAAACACGTGCCCGATTTGCCGCGCCTGCGCTTATCCTCCATCGATTCGGTCGAGGTGGATGATATGTTGATGGAGGCGTTGGCATCTGAACCGCGCCTGATGCCGCATGTGCACCTTAGCTTGCAACATGGTGATAATCTAATCCTGAAACGGATGAAACGCCGCCACACGCGCGATGATGCGATTGCGCTTTGTGAAACGCTGCGCGCGCTACGCCCCGATGTGGTGTTTGGGGCCGACATCATTGCCGGGTTTCCCACCGAAACCGCCGCCGCGTTTGAACACTCGTTGCGTTTGGTGGCCGAATGTGGGCTGACGTGGTTGCATGTGTTTCCCTATAGCAAACGCAACGGCACGCCCGCCGCACGTATGCCGCAGGTGGGGGGGGCCACGATCAAGGCGCGCGCGGCACAGTTGCGGACGCTGGGTATGGCACGGGCCGGGGCGTATTTGGCAGGGCAGGTGGGGGTCTATCACCACGTCTTGATGGAATCCCCCCGCAAAGGGCGCACCCCACATTTTGCGCAGGTGGTATTTGAGCACGATCACCCCAAAGGCCAGATCGTCACATCCCGTATTCAGGGGGTTGCCGATCATCACCTGTTGGCCTAAGGTAGTTGCCCCGCATTTACAGAAAAGACCACACCGATGCACCCAAACCCCGTCTTTCGTCAACAGACTATGGACCGCAACCTTGCCTTTGCGCGGGGGCGTGGGTTTGGCACGTTGTCGATAAGCGCCGATCCAGTGCCGATGCTGGCCCATGTGCCGTTTCACATTGACGATGACGGGGCCTATGCGGAGCTGCACCTGGTGCGATCAAACCCCATTGCGCGCGCGATTCAACACCCCACACCGGCCATAATCGCCGTCGCAGGCCCCGATGGGTATATTTCACCCGATTGGTATGAAGACAAAGGCCAAGTGCCCACCTGGAATTATATCGCCGTGCATGTGAAGGGGCGATTGATGCCCATGGACACCGCGCACATACGCGCCCATTTAGATCGATTATCAGCCGAGTTTGAGGCGCGCCTAGCCCCGAAAAAACCCTGGACTACCGCCAAAATGCCGCCCGAGGTATTGCAGCGCATGATGCGGCAAATCTTACCCTTTCGATTTACGATCGACGCCATCGATGGAACGTGGAAATTGAACCAAAATAAATCCGCCGCAGATCGTGCAGGCGCGGCAGGCGCGCTTGCCCAATCCCCCATCGGGCAAGATGTCGCAACGCTCGCCGCGTTGATGAACAAAGTAACATCACAGTAACCCGTGTGATTGATTGGCTAGGTGTTCAGGTTTTCGTATATTAAACCCGAAATGGACAATATGACCAAAATACCTTATCTATAAACCAATGCGAAGCGAACGTTGTTGTTATGGGGGATCTGTGCCGTGGCTATTCCAATCGTCCCACTTGCCGGTTTGGTGTTGCGTTATGGTGCCGTGGCCATGGCGGCTTATGCCGTGGCGAGTGCCATACCGCCTGGGCGATTTAACCAATCTGTTGAGGATGCAATGGACACAACGCCCGAGGGTGTGACCTTGCGCCGGGGGGCGGGGCGAATGAACGGCACGTTCCGGTGGCGGCGCACCATTCGATTGGGGCGGCAAGGCCCAGGGGCGCATGTGGATTTTACAGCATTTACGCGCCTTAAAATACGGGGCTTGCGGTAATGCGGCTTTTGTATTCGGCGGCATCGCCGTTTGCGCGCAAGGTGTGCGTTTTGTTATTGGAAACAACCCAAGAAGACATTGCGGTGACCCCCGTTGCCGCGCATCCGATAGATGGTGATGCGATATTGAACGCCGCGGCCCCTTTGGGAAAAATCCCTGCCCTGGAGCGCGAAGACGGCCCAACCCTTTTCGACAGTCGCGTGATTTGCCGATACTTAGATAATCGGGCACAGGCGGGCCTTTACCCCTTGGCGCGGCTTTGGGATGTCTTAACGATTGAGGCATTGGCCGATGGCATTATGGATGCTGCTGTTTTGTCGGTTTACGAAAAACGCGTGCGACCCGAACCGATGTGGCATCAACCCTGGCTTGACGCACAGCGGTCTAAAATCATTCGCGCGCTTGATGCGTTGGAACAACAATGGATAAGCCACCTTCATGGCCCGCTCCACATGGGGCAGATTGCGGTGGCGTGTGCGTTGGGGTATCTGGATTTCCGCCATGGCGCCATGGATTGGCGAAATAGTCACGATAATTTGGCGGCTTGGCACGCGCGGTTTGCGGACCGCCCGTCAATGGTTCAAACCATTCCGGTGTGAAAAGTGCGAACGTTAAAATGGGATAGCATTGCATATTATCATGAATCAGGGTTGCACCATGATCTAGTCAAATGTGATCTAAGGCCTAAAATTTTTGTGGCTGCGGCATTTCGGCCCGGCTGCGCGCGTTTGTCCGCTGGACGTTGATCATTGAACTTTCTAAAAGATAAATGTTAAAAGGTATGCCGCCCGATCGGACATTGGGCCGTTGGGTGCGGCCTGTATAATATTCACGTGGGTTTAACGAAGAAAGGTTTCCCATGGCACATGTGGAAGATCATAACGACGACCGCCGCGATTTTCTGTATTATACCACGGCGGCCGTGGGTGCCGTTGCGGTGGGTGCCGGTGTTTGGCCGTTGATCAATCAAATGAACCCATCTGCGGATGTGCAAGCGGCAAGCCGTATGCGCGTTGATGTTTCGGGCGTGGTCGAAGGAACACAGTTGACTGTGTTATTTTTGGGCAAACCCATTTTCATTCGCCGTCGCACCGCCGCCGAAATTGAAGCCGCGCGTGCCGTAGATTTGGCGGATTTGATTGACGATGACGCCCGCAATGCAAATCTGGACGGGGCCGATGCCGCGGATGAAAACCGCGTTCTGACGCCTTTTAGTGCGGAAAATACCGGTGAATGGCTTGTCATGCAGGGGGTTTGCACGCACCTGGGGTGTGTGCCGCTGGGCGATGGTGCGGGTGATTTTGGGGGATGGTTTTGCCCATGCCACGGATCGCACTATGATACATCGGGGCGCATCCGGCGCGGCCCTGCGCCCACAAACCTACCTATCCCAACGGCAGAATTCGTGGATGAAACCACAATTTTGCTTGGCTAATTCGGAGGATATGCACCATGTCGGGAATTCCCCACGATCATTATGAACCGAAAACAGCATGGGAAAAGGGCCTTCATAAACGATTGCCGATTGCCGGGCTTATTTATGAGACGCTGACAATCCCCACCCCGAAAAACCTAAATTGGATGTGGATTTGGGGCATCGTTTTAACCTTTTGCCTGGTCATGCAAATCATCACTGGTGTTGTGTTGGTCATGCATTACACGCCGCATGTTGATATGGCCTTTGCCAGTGTCGAACACATCATGCGCAATGTGAATGGCGGGTGGGCCATTCGGTATGTTCACCAAAACGGCGCGTCTTTGTTTTTCTTTGCGGTGTATTTGCACATTTTCCGTGGCCTTTACTACGGATCATACAAGGCCCCGCGCGAAATCACCTGGATTATCGGAATGCTCATTTACGTCTTAATGATGGGCACGGCGTTTATGGGTTATGTTTTACCATGGGGGCAAATGTCGTTTTGGGGCGCCACGGTGATAACGGGCCTATTCGGCGCGATCCCGGGGATCGGCCCAGACATCCAAACCTGGCTTTTGGGTGGCCCCGCGGTGGATAACGCAACCCTAAATCGGTTCTTAAGCCTACATTATCTGTTGCCATTCATTATCTTAGGCCTGGTTATTTTGCACATCTGGGCGTTTCATACGACCGGCAACAATAATCCAACCGGGGTTGAGGTGCGGCGCACATCAAAACGTGAGGCCAAGGCCGATACATTGCCATTTTGGCCCTATTTTGTCATCAAAGATTTGTTGGCGTTGGCCGTGATCTTGGTCGTGTTTTTTGCCATTTTGGGATACATGCCGAATTATCTGGGCCACCCCGATAATTATATTGAGGCCAACCCCCTGCAAACACCCGCCCACATCGTGCCGGAATGGTATTTTTTACCCTTCTACGCGATTTTGCGCGCATTTACCGATGACGTGTGGATTGTTCAGGCGGTCAGCTTTCTAACCGCTGGGATCATTGATGCGAAATTCTTTGGTGTGTTGGCCATGTTTGGATCGCTTATCGTAATGGCGTTGGCGCCTTGGCTGGATACTTCCATGATTCGTTCGGGCCGGTATCGACCGATGTTTAAGTGGTGGTTTTGGTTGTTTGTCATAAATTTCGCCGTCTTGATGTGGGCTGGGGCGCAAGAACCAACCGATAGGATTGCAAGCATATCCTTGATCGGGACGGCGTATTGGTTTGCGTTTTTCCTAATTATCATGCCGCTTTTGGGGATTATCGAAAAACCCCTGCCGCGCCCCGACACGATTGAGGATGATTTCAACGATCATTATCACAAAGCAACCGGCAACACGCGCGCCCCAGCCGTGTCACCGGCGGAATGAAAGAAAGGATGCCGCGCATGGGTAAGATATTTATCACCGGTATTGCCGCCGTGATGTTATCATTTTCTGTTGGCGCCGCATTCGCCGCAGGGGGGGCAGGCCACGTCGAAGATTATGATTTTTCGTTCCAGGGCCCTTTTGGCCGGTTTGACCAAAATCAGTTGCAGCGCGGCCTACAGGTTTACACCCAGGTTTGTTCGGCTTGCCATGGTCTGCAATACGTGCCGCTTCGCACCCTATCGGATAGCGGTGGCCCCGGCCTAAGCGAAGAAGAGGTGCGCGCCTACATCGACCAAAACTTTATCGAAGTTTACGATGCAGACCTGCGGGATTGGCGCGCGGCCACCCCCAACGACCATTTCCCCCAATCGGGTTTAGAAACCGCCCCCGACCTAAGCCTTATGGCCAAGGCGCGCGCAGGGTTTAGCGGGCCGTATGGATTGGGCCTGAACCCGCTGATCCGCGGGTTGGGTGGGCCTGAATATATTGCATCGTTGCTGACCCACTATACTGACGAAGAATATGAAGAGGCCGGCGCGATCCTATACGGCAACGATACGATCTCTGGTGGACGTATCGCCATGGCCCCCCCGTTGTGGGATGGTGCGGTGGAATTCAACGACGGGGCGCCCAACGATGTGGAATCAATGGCGCTCGACGTTGCGGCGTTTTTGATGTGGACGGCCGAACCGCACATGATGGCGCGCAAACAAATGGGTTTTGTTGCCATCCTGATCCTAGGCATATTATCGGTGTTGTTATATTTCACCAATAAATGGCTTTGGGCACCGGTGAAAGGCCGTGCGGCAAAAGGATAATTTTGCCGTTCCAAAATCTGTAAATAGACAATGCTTGGTGGCGCCGGTTGTGCGCCACCCCATTCTTACCAATGGCCAGTATTTGGCATGGACGCCCAAGGTTCGGCAGGGGGCAACGCATCCCCCGATTGTAGCAATTCGATCGAGATATTGTCGGGCGAACGAATAAACGCCATGTGCCCATCCCGCGGGGGGCGATTGATTGTAACGCCGCTGTCCATCAAGGATTGGCACATATCATAGATGTTATCGACGCGATAGGCGAGATGCCCGAAATGGCGACTGTCTGATGGCAAACCATCGTCCCCATCCCAGTTATAGGTTAACTCGACGGGGCATTCGCTTTGCCCCGGGGGGGCCATGAAGACCAATGTAAACCGGCCTTGGTCATTATCCCACCGCCGCGTTTCTTCTAACCCTAGCAGGCTGTAAAATGCCATGGATTTTTCCAAATCCTTCACACGAACCATCGTGTGCAAATAACGCAATGCCATGGTGGGGACCCCCTTGTTATGCTGTGGCAAGTTTAAGGTATTCCCGCATTCATTGACAAGTCATTGCCACGCCTGGGCCGGATATCTCGCGATGATGGGGCGATATGATGGGGCGATCGCCGCTTTGCCCGCCTGCGGCATATGCCCCCCATACCATGTCGAAAATTGACGATCGGGTCCCATTTGATACCTCTAAACCTAGATAAAGTTTATCGTTCCATGTATCAGGGGGCTTTCGCTCATGTCCGATTTTCCCACCCAGGCCCGTGTCGTTGTGATTGGCGGCGGGGTTGTTGGCTGTTCCGTTCTGTATCATCTGGCCAAGGCAGGATGGACCGATGTGGTGTTGTTGGAACGGTCTGAATTGACCTCAGGGTCCACCTGGCATGCGGCGGGGGGGTGCCACACGATCAACGGGGATCCAAATGTGGCCAAGCTGCAAAAATACACCATCGACCTCTACAAAGAGATTGAGGCATTGTCGGGCCAGGCCGTGGGCCACCACGTCACGGGTGGTGTGATGCTGGCCGCGACCGAGGCGCGGTTTGATTGGCTAAAATCCATGGCTGCAAAAAACACCTATCAAGGGATTGAGGCGCGCATCATCACGCCGGAGGAAGCGCACGATTTAATGCCACTGTTGGACCCGGCGCAATTCGTGGGTGCGATGCATTCAACGGTGGATGGGCATTTAGACCCCTCGGGCGTGACCCATGCTTATGCCAAATCGGCCCGCCATTATGGCGCCCGCATCGAAACCCAGTGCAGGGTTGAGGCGATCTTGCGCAACCCCAGCGGCGGTTGGGTGGTGCGCACGGCCAAGGGCGATGTGACATGCGATCATGTGGTCAATGCCGGCGGCTTATGGGCGCGCGAGGTTGGGCGCATGGTGGGTCTTGAGCTGCCGGTTTTAGCCATGGAACACATGTATCTATTGACCGAAGATATGCCCGAGGTGGCCGAAATTAACGCCAAAACGGGTAAAGAGGTCATCCACGCCGTTGATTTCGATGGGGAGCTGTATTTGCGCCAGGAACGGGGCGGCATGTTAATGGGCACCTATGAACGCGCCTGCGTGCCGTGGGCCGAGCGCGACACACCGTGGGATTTTGGGCACGAATTGCTGCAACCCGATATTGATCGGATTGCCCCATCGTTAGAGGTGGGGTTTCGCCATTTTCCGGCGTTTGAACGCGCGGGCATCAAACAAATCATCAACGGCCCGTTTACCTTTGCCCCTGATGGCAACCCGTTGGTGGGGCCGGTGCGGGGGTTGGCGGGGTTTTGGTCCGCCTGCGGTGTGATGGCGGGGTTCAGCCAAGGGGGTGGTGTTGGCCTGGCCCTGGCCAATTGGATGGTCCAGGGCGACCCAGGGTTTGATGTGTTCGCTATGGATGTTGCCCGTTATGGCGATTGGGCGACATTATCCTATACCAACCCAAAGGTGCGCGAAAACTATGCGCGGCGGTTTTCCATCCGCTTCCCGAACGAAGAGCTGCTTGCCGCACGCCCGCACAAAACCACCCCAATTTATGACCAGATGCGGGGCTTGGGCGCACAAATGGGTGAGTCGTGGGGGTTAGAGGTGCCGTTGTGGTTTTCGCCTGACGGAACGGAGGATGTGTTTTCTTGGCGCCGGTCCACCGATTTTGACCATGTCGCGGCCGAGGTCACGGCCTGCCGCACCGCCGTGGGGGTGATGGAAACCTCGGGCTTTTCCAAATTCCGTGTGCGCGGCCCCGGGGCGCGGGCGTTTTTAGACCGCGTGTTGGCGTGCAAACTGCCCAACCCCGGACGCATGACACTAGCCCCGATGTTGAAAGAGGATGGAAAACTGCAAGGCGATCTCACCGCCGCATGTTTGGCCGAGGATGATTGGTTTTTGTTCGGCTCAGGCATGGCCGAGGTCTTTTACGCCCGCTGGTTTGACTCCCACATGCCCAGCGACGGATCGGTCACGGTAGAGGTGATCGGCCTGGGTCTGTGCGGTTTGTCGATTGCGGGGCCGAAATCGCGCGATTTGCTGGGCCGCTTGACGGGGCTGGATGTGTCGAACGCTGCGTTTCGGTTCATGGCGTTTCGGGCGATGGACGTGGCGATGGCGCCGGCCTTTGTGGGGCGCGTCAGCTTTACCGGCGATTTAGGCTATGAAATTTGGATGAAACCCGAATATCAGCGCCAGATTTTTGATCATATCTTGGCCGAAGGTGCGAATTTAGGTATTAAACCCTTTGGCCTACGGGCGCTCAACGCCATGCGGCTAGAGAAAAATTTTGGAGGTTGGGCACGAGAGTTTCGCCCAATTTATGGCCCCGTAGAGGCCGACCTTGGCCGATTCATCGCGTATGAAAAGCCCGACTTCATTGGCAAAGCGGGCGCGCTGGCCGAACGTGACGGTGGCGGCACACTGCGATTGATGAGTTTTGTTGTCGATGCCATAGACGCCGATGTCATCGGGGATGAACCGATTTCGTTAAACGATGATGTGGTGGGGTGGGTGACCTCGGGCGGATATGCGCATCACTCTGGTTTGTCGCTGGCCATGGGATATGTGCCAAAGGCGCTGGCCGATCATGATGGCCCGTGGGCCATCGAAATTCTGGGCCATCGCCGGACCGCCCGCCCGCAGCGTGTGGCGTTGTTTGATGCCAACGCCGAACGGATGCGGGGGTAAAATCAATTTTACATGGCAGCGTCCCATGAATAAACAGACCGGTTTGTGTGTTGATATTGGATAACCACCTTATGAAACCATAAATTCCCGACACCACATATCATTTAGAAAGGACACCGCCATGACGGCATTGCGAAAATCATTATCGTTAAAGGCCCACATTATCGGGATCGGTTTTTTGATCTTTGGGGGCACTGCAGCAACCGCCAATGATTGGCAGGTTCTGCGCGACGATTCGCGCATCTATAGCGGTCTAACTGTTGTGGCCGTGGGGCGACACATCCACAATGTATGTTCCGACATTCAGGCCCGCATGGCCCGCGCGTTGGTCTTTGCCGAAGGTTTGGTTCACCATGCGCGCGGTCTGGGGTTTAGTCGCGCGGAAATAAACGCCTATATCGACGACCCGACGGAGCAGGAATTTTATCGCCAAGTGGCCCGCCAATACTTTGCGCAGCAAGGCGCCGATTATGATGACGCGGTCAGCGTGTGCCGCGTTGGGCGCGACGAAATTGCCACAGGTTCACAGATTGGCAGATTGTTGCGCGCACGATAAAAGGGGGGTGACGCGACGTAGCGATGGGTGGCCCCCGGCCACCGCCCCGCACACCCAACGAAAGGACCGCCAATGAGCGATCTGCGCACAATCATCATTGACGACCATGAAATCGCCGTTGATCCGGCCATGACCTTGATCCAGGCCTGTGAACAGGCGGGCGTTGAAATTCCGCGGTTTTGTTACCATGAACGGCTGTCAATCGCCGGAAATTGCCGCATGTGTTTGGTTGAGGTTGTGGGCGGCCCGCCCAAACCGGCGGCGTCGTGCGCGATGCAGGTGCGCGATTTGCGCCCAGGCCCCGATGGCGCGCCGCCCCAAGTGCGCACCAAATCACCCATGGTCAAAAAGGCGCGCGAAGGGGTGATGGAGTTTCTGCTGATTAATCATCCGCTGGATTGCCCGATTTGCGATCAAGGCGGGGAATGCGATTTGCAGGATCAGGCCATGGCCTATGGCGTGGATTTTTCACGCTATCGCGAACCCAAACGCGCGGTGACGGATATGGATTTAGGCCCACTGGTTGAAACGCACATGACGCGCTGCATTTCCTGCACCCGTTGCGTGCGGTTTATCACCGAGGTCGCGGGCATGCCCGAGCTGGGCCAAACCGGGCGGGGGGAAGACGCGGAAATCACATCTTACCTTGGCCAAACGTTGGGCAGTGAACTGCAAGGTAACATCGTTGATCTGTGCCCCGTTGGGGCGCTGACGTCAAAACCCTATGCTTTTACCGCGCGCCCGTGGGAGCTTACGAAAACCGAATCGATCGATGTGATGGACGCGTTGGGCAGCAACATTCGCATTGACACCAAAGGGCGCGAGGTGATGCGCATTCTGCCGCGCAACCATGACGGCGTGAACGAAGAATGGCTCAGCGATAAATCCCGCTATATCTGGGATGGTCTGCGCCGTCAGCGGTTGGATCAACCCTATGTGCGCGAAAACGGCAAACTGCGCCCCGCCCCGTGGGACGCGGCACTGGCCCTTGCCGCGCAAAAGATTGCAGGTGCAGCCAAGGTTGCGGGGGTGGTGGGCGATCTGGCCCCGGTTGAGGCGGCATTCGCCCTCAAAACCCTTATTGAGGGGCAGGGGGGGCAGGTTGAATGCCGCACCGATGGGGCCGCGTTGCCGATTGGCAACCGCTCGGCCTATGTGGGCACCGCCACGATTGAGGATATTGATACCGCCCAGGCGATCATGTTGATCGGTACCAACCCACGGGCCGAGGCCCCCGTTCTGAACGCGCGTATTCGCAAGGCATGGGCAAAGGGCGCAACGATTGGCCTGATCGGGCAGGCGGTCGATTTAACCTATGATTACACCCATCTGGGCGATAGTGGCGCCGCATTGACCGAGGTGGCCAACAGAAACCACAGCGCGGCCATTCTGGAAAAACCATCCCTGGTGATTGTGGGGCAGAGCGCCTTGCGCGGTTCCGGGGCAACGGCAACACTTGGCGCCGCGATGGCCCTGGCCCAGGCAACACAATCGGGGTTTTTGGTATTGCACACCGCCGCATCGCGCGTGGGCGCGATGGATGTGGGCGCGGTGGCCGAGGGTGGCATGACCGCAGCCTTGGACGGTGCGGATGTGATTTACAACCTGGGCATGGATGAAACCGCCATCGCCGAGGGCCCCTTTGTGATTTATCAGGGCAGCCATGGGGACCGCGGTGCACACCGCGCCGACATCATTTTTCCCGCCCCCACCTATGCCGAGGAACCGGGCCTGTTCGTCAATACCGAAGGTCGCCCGCAACTGGCCCTGCGCGCGGGGTTTCCCCCGGGCCAGGCCAAGGAAAACTGGGCCATTCTGCGCGCCCTGTCGGCGCAGATCGGGGCCACGTTACCTTATGATACCTTGGCCGATCTGCGGCAGGCTGTGGTGGCCGCGGTGCCGCACCTGGCGGCGATTGACGCAGTGCCGGAAAACCCGTGGCAACCCGTCCCAATGGACAAGGATGGGCCTGCGAATGCTGCTTTCATGACGGCGGTGCCGGATCATTACTTGACTAACCCTATTGCCCGGGCAAGCCCGCTTATGGCGCGGCTGAGCGCGCAGGCACAGGCGCAGACCACCGACATCGCGGCCGAATGACAGACCCCGCCGCGATACCCGCGCCTAATTTCACCAATGGCAGCATTTGGACAGGTGATAACCTCAACATCCTGCGCGGGATGAATGACGGGTGTGTTGACCTGATCTATCTGGACCCGCCATTCAATTCTAACCGCAGCTATGAAGCCCCAATCGGGTCAAAAGCCGCCGGTGCGGCCTTCAAAGATGCCTGGACGTTAAACGACATCGACGTTTACGAACACGGCGAATTGGCCGATCGCAGCCCCGCCGCCCACGCGGTGATTGAGGCCGCGCACATCGCCCACGGCAAATCCATGATGGCGTATCTGATCTTTATGGCCGTGCGGTTGGTAGAACTGCACCGCATTTTGAAACCCACAGGGTCAATTTACCTGCACTGTGATGATACGGCGTCAAATTGGCTGCGCGCATTGATGGATGCTGTGCTGGGGCGTGAAAATTTTCGCAATGAAATCATATGGAAACGATATGGTTCCCACAATGATGCAAAACGTTTTGGGCGCGTGTATGATGTGATCTTGTATTACACCGCAGGGGCCGATTTTGTGTGGAATGGGGCATGGGCACCACTTGATAAAGATTATGTTGCGCAAGCCTATAGGCACGAAGATGAAAAGGGTAAATTTTCTACCGCACCGTTGCATACAGGGGGGTTATCGGGCGGAGGATACGATTATGAGTTTCGTGGATTTTTAAGAACATGGCGCTACCCAATCCATAGAATGGAAGAACTAGAACTCGAAGGACGTATATATCAAGCCCCGAATGGGAATGGTCCACCAAGGCGGAAGATCTATCTAAAAGAGAACAAAGGCCGCCCTGCTGGTGCCGTTTGGGATGATATAAAGCCCCTAACGGGAAACAACAAAGAACGCACGGGCTATCCCACCCAAAAACCCCTGGCGTTGTTAGAACGTATCATCACGGCCTCTTCCAACCCTGGGGATATGGTGTTGGACCCCTTTTGCGGCTGCGCCACCGCTTTGGTGGCCGCCGATCGGTTGCAACGACAGTGGGCCGGGATTGACCTATCGCCCTTGGCGATAAAACTGGTGAACGAACGGATCAAGGCCGATCGCGGCCTGTGGGGCGGGGCCAATGCGTTGGACGCGCCGCCCAAACGCACCGATTTGGGCAAATTGCCAAACTATCGCACCCACAAACACCGCCTGTATGGGGAGCAAGAGGGTATTTGTGCCGGCTGTGATATTCATTTCCCGTTTAAGATCATGGAGGTTGACCACATCCTGCCCAAATCGCGCGGCGGCACGGACCACGCCGATAACCTGCAACTGCTATGTTCGGCCTGCAACCGCAGCAAGGGCAATCGCACCATGGCCGAATGGAAAGCAACACAATGAAAGCACGATAAAGGTGGGCGAAATCGGGGCTGGTGTTTGGCGTTGGGATGCGGTTTACACCACGTCAAAGAAAAAACGCCCCCAAACCCCAATAGGTGTAAGGACACACTAAATTCCATGGACGGTTTTTTTGCAACCACCCCGGGCCTGATCCTTATTATTGCGGCACAATGTTTGCTGGTCATTGGGTTTGTGATGATTTCGCTTTTGTTTTTGGTTTACGGGGATCGCAAAATTTGGGCCGCCGTGCAGATGCGGCGCGGGCCCAATGTTGTGGGGGCCTTTGGCCTTTTGCAGACTGTCGCCGACGCCTTAAAATACGTAGTGAAAGAGGTGGTAATCCCCGCCGGGGCAGACCGGCCTGTGTTTTTATTGGCCCCGATGACCAGCTTTGTTTTGGCCATCATGGCGTGGGCCGTGATCCCCTTTAATGATACGTGGGTTTTGGCGGACCTAAATGTCGCCATCCTATATGTTTTCGCCATTTCGTCGTTAGAGGTTTATGGCGTTATCATGGGGGGGTGGGCGTCAAATTCTAAATATCCGTTTTTAGGCAGCTTGCGGTCCGCCGCACAAATGATTTCGTATGAGGTGTCCATTGGGCTAATCATCATCGGTGTGATCCTGTCGACGGGGTCATTAAACCTAGGCGCCATTGTGCAGGCGCAGGACACGAATTGGGG
>CALFSY010000007.1 GCA_937916365.1 uncultured Jannaschia sp.
TCAACCGCGTGGGATTAGTCACAAACAAATCATCGCCCACAAGCTGCACCTTGTGGCCCAGCGTTTCGGTCATCATGCGCCAACCGTCCCAATCATCCTCGGCGCAACCATCTTCGATCGAAAAAATGGGATAGTCGGCCACCAGCGCGGCCAGATAGGCAACGTTTTCGTCAAGGGTTAGGGTTTTGCCCTCGCCCACCATGGCATAGGTGCCATCCTTAAAATATTCCGTCGATGCGCAATCAAGCGCCAGCATAATATCCTGGCCCGGGGTGTATCCGGCCGTTTCAATGGATTTTATAATAAAATCCAGTGCCGCGCGCGTTGATTGCAGGTTGGGGGCAAATCCACCTTCGTCCCCGATTCCGGTTGATAATCCTGCGGTTAACAGTTCTTTTTTTAGGGTGTGAAAGACCTCGGCCCCCATGCGCACAGCATCAGCCATAGAGGCGGCGGTGATGGGCATAATCATGAACTCTTGAATATCAATCGGGTTATCCGCATGTGCCCCACCGTTTAAGATGTTCATCATCGGCACCGGCAAAACATGCGCCGCCGTGCCGCCAACATAACGATATAGCGGCTGGGCCGTCCATTCCGCGGCGGCCTTGGCCAGGGCCAGGCTGACCCCCAAAATCGCATTGGCCCCCAGCCGGGCCTTGTTTGGGGTGCCGTCCATATCAATCATCATGGCGTCAATGGCGGCCTGATCCGTGGCCGTAAGGCCCACCAGAGCGGCGGCAATTTCCCCGTTCACGGCGGCCACGGCATCACGCACGCCTTTGCCCAAATATCGCCGTGTATCCCCATCGCGGCGTTCCACCGCCTCATGCACACCGGTCGACGCGCCCGAGGGCACCGCCGCGCGGCCTAGGGTGCCATCCTCCAACGTTATGTCAACCTCGATGGTGGGGTTGCCCCGGCTGTCAAGGATTTCGCGGGCGTGAATATCGTAAATGATGCTCATGATTTTGGTCCTGGGGTTAGGGGCGATAGATCACCTTATATCAGGCAAATGTATTTGTGCGAAACTGGGCACACCGCAGCATACCAATGTTTCGGGGCGCGTCGATCACACATGCCTTTCCCGCCAAAGGCTATAAAGCCCCGTTGCAATCACAATCCCCACCCCCAACAATGTTAACCCATCAAGCGTTTCGCCAAATACAACAAGGGCAATGAAAAACCCAAACACCAACCGCGTATACCGAAACGGCATTACCGCGGCCACATCACCCGTGCGCATGGCGGCGGTGATAGCAAAGTATGCCACCATACCCATCGCAACACTGGCGAGAATCGCCACTGATCCATCAAACGTTGGGCGCACAAATCCACCGGTTATCGGCATCAATACAAAACCGGCGACTGCGACGCCAAAGAAGCTGTAACTGGCCAACAAAACGGTGGGTACATCGCGGGGAATGGGCCGTGTGGCCAGATCGCGCAATGACAGACCGATTGCGGCAGCAACGGCCCACAGAATGTTTGTATCAACACCATCAAACCCAGACCGCAGAATGATAAGAACACCAATCAATCCCACGCCAATGGCCGTCCACCGCCGCCATCCAACCGGTTCGCCCAGAAAAAGCGCCGCACCCAGTGTCACCAGCAACGGGTTGGCCTGAATCACCGCGGATATTGTGGCCAGTGGGATCAAAGATAACGCAGTGATGAACGACACCGTGGCAAAGATTTCCGCAATGTTGCGGATCATGACCGGACGCATCAAAAAAACGGGCGACCACCATTGATGCCCCTGATACTGTGCCCAAATCCCAAACAAAATGCACCCGCCGGATCCAAACAGAAACAGGATTTGCCCCAACGGAAAATCGCGGGTGGCAAAAATGATCGCCATGTCTGTCATGGCAAAGGCCAGCATGGCCAACGTCATCCAGGCCATGCCTTTTAGATTTTCCATGCCTGCCCCACTTTGAACTACCTTTTGTCGCCTTTGTCGCGCCAACGATTGACGATAGGGTATCGGCGATCCAACCAAAAGGCCCGTTCGGTCAACCGCGCCCCAGGGGCCGATTGGAAACGTTTATATTCGCTGACATAAATCAGATGTTCGACCATTTCCACGGTGGGTCGATCATACCCCGCGGCCACGACATCGGCGACCGCGGCATCTTGGTCAATCAACATGTTAAGGATGCCGTCTAATATATCATAGGGTGGTAGGCTGTCTTCGTCTTTTTGGTCTGCGCGCAATTCGGCGGTGGGCGGTTTGTCGATCACGCGGGGGGGGATGACTGTGCCCTTTGGGCCCTTCATCCACGAAAAATGATGCGTATTGCGCCATCGGCAGGTTTCAAAAACGCGGGTCTTATATAAATCCTTGATCGGATTATACCCCCCCGCCATATCACCATAGATGGTGGCATACCCCACGGCGATCTCGGATTTGTTACCGGTGGTCAATAACATTTCGCCGAACTTGTTCGACAAGGCCATCAACATCACAGCGCGTAGACGGGATTGGATGTTTTCTTCGGTCGTGTTGGGGGCGCACCCGTCAAACAACGGGGCCAGCGTTTGCATCACCGCCGCTTGTGCATCACCGATGGATACAGTCTCCAACCGCGCACCCAAACATCGCGCAACCGCAGCCGCATCCTCTAACGATATGGTCGAAGTATAGCGCGAAGGCAGCATGACACACCGCACGTTTTCCGCCCCCAACGCATCGGTGGCAATCGCGGCCACCAGGGCGGAATCAACACCGCCCGATAGGCCCAACAACACCTTGGAAAATCCAGTTTTCGTGGTGTAATCGCGCAACGCCTGAACCATGGCGCGATAATCGGCATGCCAGGTATCAGGCAACGGCGCCTTTACCCCATCATCCGCGCGCCATCCGCCCGGGCCGGGCCTAAAATCCACATGGAAAAGCCCGTGTTCAAACGCAGGCATTTGGTGGGTTAAGGTGCCGCCCGGATTCAACGCGAAGCTGGCACCATCAAACACCTGATCGTCCTGCCCACCCAGTAGGTTGAGGTAGATTAGCGGCAATCCGGTTTCGATCACGCGGGCCACCATAATGGATTGGCGCACATCCATCTTACCCCGATGGTATGGCGATCCATTGGGGACCAGTAAAATATCCGCCCCCGTTTCGGCCAACGTTTCACATACATCGGCAAACCATGCGTCTTCGCAAATCGGGATGCCGATGCGCATTGGGCCGATGCGCACCGGCCCTGCAGGATCACCGGCGCGGTGGTGGCGCAATTCATCAAATACACTGTCGTTGGGCAAATGGTGTTTGAAGATATGTGCCGAAACCTGTCCCGCCGATAAAACATGGTAGCCGTTAAAGGGTTTGTTATCGCCCGGCCAAGGTGCGCCGATGCCCAACGCGGGGCCATCCGCGCAATCCTGGGCAAGGCGGTGCATAACGCGCTGCACATCCGCCACAAAGGCGGGTTTATTGACCAAATCGCGAGGTTGGTATCCGGTTAAAAACATTTCTGGCAATGCCACAAAATCGGCCCCGGCATCCCGGGCCTGGGCCCAAACGGCGCGCGCGATGGCCGCATTGCCCGCTAAATCACCCAACGTGGGGTTCATCTGCGCAAGACTGATCCGGAAACGGGTGGCCATAGAAGCCTCCTTTCGATCACGCATAAGGGGATTAAAGCATTAAAACACCCTATCTAACAGATTGAGCCGCAGCGCCAAGTGAGCCAACGATGTTTCCCATATGTTTAATCATAAAACCCTAGACCGGGCGACATAGACCCAGGGCTGATGACCAATGCCTATTCGCATTTATGCTTTTGTATTTTTAACGCAAATACATACAACGATAAAACATCGCCCCAAAATGGTAGAATTGATTCAGGGAATCAAAGATAAGTCACTAAAACAAACATATCTCGCTTAAGATTATGCAAACACGCACACACACATCGGATCCGCAGGCGCACGCACGGCTAAGTGTTGCGCCGATGATGGCGTGGACGGATCGGCATTGTCGGTATCTGCATCGGCTGATGTCACGGCACACGTTGCTGTATACCGAAATGGTAACGGCTGCGGCGGTGGTGCATGGGGATCGTGATCGGATTCTTACCTTTGATGCGGTGGAACACCCCGTTGCGCTGCAACTGGGTGGGGCGGACCCTAGGATGTTGGCGGCGGCGGCGTGCATTGGCGCGGAATATGGCTACGATGAAATTAACCTCAATGTCGGTTGCCCGTCGGATCGGGTGCAATCGGGGTGTTTCGGGGCGGTTTTGATGACAGACCCCCCCCTTGTTGCCCGTTGTGTTTCGGCGATGATTGATGCCTGTTCGGCGCAGGTGACAGTCAAATGTAGGATCGGGGTGGACAATCAGGTGCCTGAAACCGCCCTGCCGCGATTTTTGGAATGTATCGCCACCGCTGGTGTTCGGCGCGTTATCATCCACGCACGTAAGGCATGGTTGCGCGGGTTAAGTGCCAAGGAAAACCGCACGATTCCGCCACTTGACCACGGGCTGGTTTATCAAATGAAACGTGATTTTCCTAATCTGCATCTATCAATGAACGGCGGCATAGGATCGTTGGCAGAGGCGCAAAATCACCTAAATGCAGGTATGGACGGCGTGATGATCGGGCGCGCGGCCTATCATACGCCATTCGACATTTTATCACACGCGGATCAAACGATTTTTGGCCAACCCGCCCCCTTTGATACACCCGAACACGTGGTGCACGCGATGTTGCCTTATATTGAGGCGCACGTGGCAAAAGGGGGGCGTTTGCATCACATCACGCGCCATATGCTGGGCCTTTTTGCGGGGCGTCCGGGTGCGCGCGCATGGAAACATCAGCTTAGCCGAGGCGCCCACCAAAATAACGCGGGGGCGGCCGTGGTCGAAGCGGCGCTGGAAAACGCGACACGGCACGCGGCGTGATGATCGAATGTATTGGGCTTAGGCGCTAGAACAGACGCAAAATATCCTGCACAATTATCTTTTATCTACCACGCATAGGCCAGATAAAGTATGCCAACGCTTGATTAAGGTGCGGGAACGTCATGCCGGATTTTATGGAATTGCTGCCGATGATCGCGCTAATCCTGGCCATTGGCGCGATTGCGGGGATTATTGCGGGGCTTTTGGGGGTTGGTGGGGGAATTATTCTTGTGCCGGCGTTTTTCTTTGTTTTCCAGGGTCTTGGTTACAATACGCCCGATTTGATGCGGATTTGTTTGGCGACCTCACTTGCGACCATTATCGTAACATCAACCCGATCCGTTCTTGCACATCATAAAAAAGGCGCGGTTGATTGGGCAATCTTGCGCGGGTGGGGGGCATTTATTGCCGTTGGT
>CALFSY010000008.1 GCA_937916365.1 uncultured Jannaschia sp.
TATAGCCGGACTCGTCCAAAATCATTTCGGCCAAAAGTATATGATCTCCCCCCAACACCTTAAGGAAATTCAAATACTTTTGACGCAGTCGTTGAAGACATAACAATTCTTCTTCGCAAAATTTAATTCTTTTTTCGTCGAATCGCTCCTGATTAAAGATCTCTTCTATCTGCAACATAAGAATTGCAGCATCTTCACTAACTTGTTGTGCTCTACATTCAAATTCTTTGATTTTGTTTTTGTTCCCTTTGTTAATTACAAGATCATGCCACTCATTCAAGTTTTCTAGAAGAATGTTTAACTCTGCTCGCCCCTTGCCAGACAAAGCCCTTTCCTCAACGCACAATCTGGACGCTTCAATCAAACCAACCCCATGGTCTCGGGCGATGCGTTGGATGGTTTGTTGCGCTTTATCGCCCAGGCCACGTTTGGGGGTGTTGACGATCCGTTCAAACGCCAGGTCGTCGTCGGGGGATACCACAACGCGAAAATAGGCCATGGCATCGCGGATTTCCATACGTTCATAAAATCGTGGGCCGCCGACCACACGATAAGGCAAACCGATGGTTAAAAACCGATCTTCAAACGCGCGCATTTGATGGGACGCGCGCACAAGGATGGCAATGCCATTTGGCGTGATTGGGGCCATACCCCGGGTGCCTTGGCCCATTGCCTCAATCTCTTCCCCAATCCAACGTGCCTCTTCCTCGCCGTCCCAATGGCCGATCAAGCACACCTTTTCGCCGTCGCCCGTTTGGGTCCACAATGTTTTGCCAAGGCGTGCTTTGTTTGCCGCAATCACGGCAGAGGCCGCGGCCAAAATATGACTGGTGGACCGATGATTTTGTTCCAATCGTATTACCGTGGCCCCGGGAAAGTCGGTTTCAAACCGCAAGATATTGCCCACCTTGGCACCGCGCCACCCATAGATAGATTGATCGTCATCGCCCACAACACAGATGTTGCAATGCCCCTGTGCCAAAAGGCGCAACCACAGATATTGCGCGACATTGGTATCTTGGTATTCGTCCACCAAAATATACCGAAACCAACGTTGATATTGCGCCAGGATGTCCGCGTTTTCTTGAAAAATTCGGATTGTGTGTATCAACAGGTCGCCGAAATCAACAGCGTTAAGTGTTTTTAGCCGCGCCTGATAGTTTGCATAAAGTGCTGCGCCTTTGCCATCGAACACCCCGCTGTCTTGGGCGGGCACTTTATCGGGTGTTACCGCGCGGTTTTTCCATCCGTCGATCACCCCGGCCAATCCACGCGCGGGCCACCGTTTTTCGTCGATATTCGCGGCCACGATCACCTGTTTCAACAGGCGCAGTTGATCGTCGGTATCCAAAATGGTAAAATTGCTTTTTAATTCCACAAGTTCGGCATGGCGACGCAAGAGTTTCACGCAGATCGCATGAAATGTGCCAAGCCAGGGCATACCTTCCACTGTGTGCCCCATAAATTGGCCCACACGGTGTTTCATTTCGCGCGCGGCTTTGTTGGTGAACGTCACGGCCAGAATTTCATTCGGGCGCGCCGCGCCGGTGATTAACAGATGTGCAATGCGCGCCGTTAGCGCACGGGTTTTGCCCGTGCCTGCCCCGGCCAACATCAAAACGGGGCCTTCGACCGTTTCCACCGCTTTGCGTTGTTCGGGGTTTAATCCGTTTAGATACGGCATGGGGCGGATGGGCCACGCCCGTTCGGCCAGCCCCGTTTTCGCCATAAAATTTGGGGTATCTGAATCGTCTAAATTTTCCATATACCTACAATATATGGTATTGTGGATTTGGAAAAGCGATATTTATGTCCAATGCGGCAAAGACCCGCCGGGCAGGTGTGCGCGAATATTTGCAAGTGTCTCAGGAGGTACACCGGTTGATTTTGCCCAAGCCAGAACCCATCTATCCTGCGTTAATATGAAATCCACAACACTGGCCAAAAATTCGGGGTCTGCCGCCCGCATGGCAAAATCGGCTTGTGATACGCCTGTTGTCTGCAAAAAAGCGGTGAAAATATCATCATTTTCAGCCAGCCATGCCAATGCATTAAGGGCCTGGGTTTCCGCAAATTCATGTTGTATAGGCACAGTAGATCCTGTTGCTAAATAATTTATTAACCATTCTTGGCGACAGTGCGAAAGCTGATAATAATCTGTAGCATGAGGGGCTTGGATGACGGGGCGTATTCTCATCGTTGATGATGTAGCGACAAATCGCATTGTCATGAAGGCCAAACTTTCCGCTGCGTATTATGAGGTTAACCAGGCGCATTGCGGTCAGGCGGCCCTAAAAACCGCACGTGATACGCTGCCCGATCTTATTTTGTTGGATGTGGCTATGCCAGACATGAGCGGGGCCGAGGTTTGCCGCCAATTAAAATCCGACCCGCAGACCGCGGAAATCCCTGTTATTTTAATCACAACGCAATCGGATAATGTTTCCAGAATGGCGGGGTTAGAGGCCGGCGCGGATGATTTTTTAACCAAACCGGTGGATGACGTTACGCTTTTGGCACGGGTGCGGTCGCTATTGCGCGCGCGCGACACCGTGCGCGAATTGCACCATCGCGGCAAACACGACGCAACCTTTGGTCTGGCCGAGGCGATGGCCCCCTTTGACAGTCAGGAAAAACCAATCAATACGGCGATTGTTGCCCCTAAATCGGTTGATGTGTCGCTTTGGAAAACTGTGTTGGAGGATCGTTTAGGAGGGGATGTAGCAATCCTTCATCGGGAAAATGCATTACCTGCCTTTGGGGGTGGTGAAAAAATTTCCCCCGATGTGTTTATTATTTTCGCCGATTTGGTGCACCGTGACGAAGGACTGCGGCTTTTGTCCGATTTACAATCACGGCCCAGCACCCGTTACGCCGCTTTTACGGTGATTTTGCCGCAGGGTGATCGCGAACGTGCCGCGATTGCGTTTGATCTTGGTGCCACTGATATTTTGTATGATCCCTTCAATCCAGAAGAATTGGCCATTCGGATACTTGCGCAATCAAGCCGGAAGCGCCAATCAGATCAGTTGCGCGAAAGCGTGCGCGCCGGTTTGGAATTGGCCGTGACCGATAGTTTGACGGGATTACACAATCGCCGTTATGCGCTGTATCATCTTGATCGTATGTTGGCCCAAACCAACACGCACGATGTTGCACTTATGATGTTGGACATCGACCATTTCAAACGTATCAACGATGAATATGGGCATTGGGCCGGTGATCGTGTGTTAATCCAGGTGGCGCAACGTTTACAAAATCATGTGCGAGATGTCGATCTGTTGGCCCGCATCGGTGGCGAAGAATTTTTGGTCGCCTTACCGAACACGACCCAGACTGAGGCGCTGGAATGTGCAGAACGTTTGCGACAAGCCATAGGCGAACATTTTTTCCATATTTCCGATAAGATCCTGCACCTGCAGGTTACGTTGAGCGTCGGATTGGCGGTATCGGCGGATGAACATCCCTTTGAAACAGCGCAAAGCCTGTTGGATCGTGCCGATCGTGCACTTTATGTCGCGAAATCGGAAGGGCGGGATCAGGTTGCATTTTCCAGATTGCCGGCGGCCTAAATCTGCGACTTTATAATTTGCCGGTTGGTAATAGTTTTTCAAAACGGTGCAGATAGCGCATCATAAAACAAAGGGGCCATTTTGTATTATTGATGCGGGTGGCCATGGTTGCCATGACGGATCGACATCCGTCTTTGAAATCGGCCAAGCCGGTCGGCCACCGCCGCACGTGTTTCAGGCGTCATAGCGGCAAGTTGGTCCACAAACGCCGTATGCCCGGCCTCTTGCAGCGCTAAAACGGCAACGCGGGAACGGCCTAGCGCGCTTTCCGCCAAGGCTTGGTCAAATGTATCTGCCAAAAGAGCTTGCCGTAAATCCCGCAATGCCGCCCCAATGGCGCGGCGCTCCATAAGAATATCATCCCCCCTAAGGCGCTGGCGCAATATCTGTCTATCATCACGGTTTAAGACCAACGCAAATGGTCCCAAACCTAGGGTATGAAATCCCGGCGCCTCATCTGTGCCCCGCACAGAACGGCCAAGGCCAAGCGCGGCCCCGCCCAACAGACCCACCACCAATAGATTAAGCGATAATGAAATCGCCAGCACGATTTTCATGCCTCTACGGGGGCGGGGCTTTGGCCCTGGTGCAGAGGGTTCAGACATCATTATCCCCTAATCCTAAGGCGCCAATATCTGGCACCACCATCATCGACGATCCCCCCGTTAGGGTTAGGATCAATCCGCCGCTCCACCCATCAATACGTTCAGGGGTATAAAACCCGATAGTCAGGCCAACCACCCCCGCAGCGATAGCGCCCGCCAACATAGGCCAACCGGGCATTACCCCAATAATTGCACGCCACCATGGTTTACGTGCACGCACACGAATGGCGACGGGCGGTTTTGTTTGTGCCGCTGCCCCCGTTACCGCCGTTGCGGTTGTCTGTGCATCGGCCATGACACGTGCCATCAACGCTGCGCTTGGATGATCGGTTGCCGCATCGGCGAACATGCGGGTCAATGTGTCATCATGTGGGTTCGTCGTCATATCCCAATGCCCCCTTCCACGCGGCAAGGTGTATTTTCAGCGCGCGTTTACCGCGTGCGGTTAGGCTTTCTACGGCTTCTACCCCGATGTCCAGAATCTTAGCGATGTCTGGGTTTGAAAGCCCCTCAATATGGCGCAGCACGACCGCCTGGCGTTGCCGCTCGGGCAGGCGGGCCAGCGCCGCATCAAGGGCTGCGACCCGTGCTTTTTGCGTCAGGCGTGTTTCAACCGATGGGGCGGTATCGGGTGGGTCGTCAATATCATCCAATCCCACCGCACGCCCCGCCCGTCGCAATCGATCAACGCTTAAATTTGCAACAACGCGATATAGCCACGTTGCAGGTTGTGCTGGCCCGTCGGCGCGCCATGTTTTAGCCGCATGCCATAGTTTTAACATCGCCTCTTGCGCAATATCTTCCGCCTCTGCCAGATCACCCAAAACACGTGCGGCGTGGCGATAGGCCCGGGGCAGCAAACGGTGCATCAGCACGCGCGCGGCACCCACATCCCCATTGGCGAAAAGCACCATCAAGGCCCCATCTTCCAAATCATTCAGATCATGATCGTGCGCATCCATGGGATTTCATCCCCCTGGCCTAGTGGGCATACCAGGGACGACATGCGTGGTCAGCACGCCGCCCCCGGCGGGGAATATCCCCAACAGATTAACCGCGCTGTCCTGTTCCGCGATGGCCATGGCGTTCCATCAACGCCTCGGTCGCGGCTTGAAATTCCGCCTCGGTCACCTGGCCGTCTTGATTGGTATCCATGCGCGTGAATATCCGTTCGGGGTTTGGGCCACGTGCGCCCGCGCGAGTTTCGGCAATTTCTGCAAAACTTAATGCACCGTCGCCGTCGGCATCTGCGCGCGCGATAATGCGATCGACACGCTGTTCCATCCGGTTTTGGGCATGGGCCATCATTTCTGTTCGGGTGAGCACACCGTTGTTATCGGTATCGGCCTGGGCAAATCGCGCTTGACCGGCATTTTGTAATTCTTCCAAGGTTACGGCCCCGTCGCTGTTAAGGTCGACCTCTTCAAAAATCATGCGCGGCCCCGCCAATCCACCGCGATCCTGAGCCAGCATTGGTGCGGCCAAAACAGTGGATAACAATAGACCCAGAAGGGTGGGTTTCCAAATCGACATCTGCATCCTCCTTTATGTGCTTGTCTGGTATGTCACACGATGCACATCCGACATTCCGTCGATTTTTTTAGCACTGCTACCCAAGGGGCGCTGGACCTCGCGTTACGCATACGGCATGTTACCATATATGTCGCAAGATCGTTTCGACCCTGCCCCTGGCGCACAAGATCACGATCACGCCATGTGGCCCGCAATTCGCCGTGGTTTGACACAACGATGCCCCGGATGCGGTAAGGGGGAAATTTTCAAAGGCTATCTTACCTAACCCCCAAAAGACCACCATCCCCTGCGTTTGGGCTTGGCTTTGGGTTGCGGTATATCTGGGTTGGGCACATTCACTGCAATAGTATCTTCGACACCAAAGGTTGCGGGTGGCACGCTATCGGGTGTTATAGGTGTTGCTGTAGGATCTTGACCATCAGTTGGTGGTGCGGCGGCCTCTACTGTGGGCATTATCATGTTTTCTGTATGGGTGATAATATCGGGTGCTTCGGTCACGGGTTCTGTGGGATCGGGTGAAACCGATTGATGCTGGTTTTCGGCCTGGGCGTCCGATGTGGATTTAGGTTTTCGTCGCACGCGGCGCTTTGGTTTTGGGGTCGTGTTATTTTCAGACCCGGTTTTAGATATTAACGCGTCATTGATGGTATCGGGTGATCCATCTGCCTCAATATTTGCGGGCGTTTGCGTTTCGGTGGTTTGTTCCATGGCGTCGGGGGCATCGTGACTGTTACTGTTGTCGTGTGCTTCGGCTGCGGCGTTGTCATCAATCACGTTCATTGCGTCGCCGCCGTTGGGTTTCCGCCGCCCACGCCCGCCACGACGGCGTCGTTTTTTCTTGGGCGCATCGTTGGATTCTTGTTCGGCGGCGTCATCTGGAACCTCCGCTGCGAGGTTTACCTCTGCCTCCTCCGCCGTTGCGTCGGCGAGGGTATCGTCAAGTTCTTCCATAAGTGTGGCGTCCATCGACAAGATGGGGGCCACGGTGGCGATCTTGCGGGTGGCTGTCTTGAACCTTTCGATTTTGTAATCGGGGACGATCATGGTGGGGTCTGCCTCAACCCGGATCGACAAACCACACCGTCCTTCGACGGCCATCAAATAATCGCGTTTTTCGTTTAATAGATAATTCACGATTCCCACCGGCGCGGTGAGCAAAAGTTCCTGTGCGCGGCGCTTTGTGCCTTCTTCTTCAAATTGTCGCAGGATGGATAACGCTAAACTATCGTTGGAACGAATTAACCCTGTGCCATGGCAGGTTGGGCAGGCTTGGGTTGTGGCCTCTAACATACCAGGGCGCAGGCGCTGGCGCGACATTTCCATCAGGCCAAAGGCGGAAATTCGGCCCATTTGGATGCGCGCGCGATCGGTTTTTAACCGTTCCTTCATGCGCTTTTCAACCGTGGCATTATTGCGCCGATCATCCATATCAATGAAATCAATTACAATGAGCCCTGCCAAATCGCGCAGCCGAAGTTGCCGCGCAACCTCTTCTGCGGCTTCAAGGTTGGTTTTCAACGCGGTCTCTTCGATTGATCCTTCTTTGGTGGCTTTGCCGGAATTTACATCAATGGCGACCAAAGCCTCGGTCACGCCGATAACGATATATCCGCCTGATTTTAGTTGCACGACAGGGTTGAACATATCGGCCAAGTAGCCTTCGACCCCATGTCGCGCGAACATCGGCATGGGATCGGTATATTGTTTAACCCGTGCGGCGTGGGACGGCATAATCATTTTCATGAAATCTTTGGCCAACCGATACCCAGCTTGCCCTTCGACCACCACTTCGCCAATGTCGCGGTTATAAAGATCGCGGATCGACCGATGGATCAGGTTGCCCTCTTCGTAAATGGGGGTTGGTGCCGTTGACTCGAGCGTGCGAATGCGGATTTGTTCCCATTGTCGTTGCAGGTATTCATAGTCGCGTTTTATTTCAGTTTTGGTGCGATCCGCGCCGGCGGTGCGAATAATCAGCCCCGCCCCCTGTGGAACATCAAGCGAGGTTGCAATATCCTTTAGCTTTTTACGATCTACCGCATTGGTGATTTTGCGGGAAATACCCCCACCCCGCGCGGTATTGGGCATCAACACACAATACCGGCCTGCCAGGCTAAGATAGGTTGTCAAAGCCGCGCCTTTGTTGCCGCGTTCCTCTTTGACCACTTGGATCAACATGATTTGGCGAACTTTTATAACCTCTTGAATTTTATATTTTCGGGTTAGCGATCTGCGCGGGCGGCGAATGTCGTCTTGGGTGTCGTCATCGGCGATGGTCTCGGCCGTAGGCATATCATCGGCATCATCATTTTCATCAGGGTTTTCAATTGTCGTGGCGTCATCCATCCCATCTTGAGGTGCGGGGGGGTGTTCGATGTCAACGTGTTCGTCAGGGTCAAATTCACCGGACGCCCCAACTACGGGGGGCGATGTTTCTGGTTCGGCGTCGGTTTCGGTTTGGGCGCGTT
>CALFSY010000009.1 GCA_937916365.1 uncultured Jannaschia sp.
CAGGCTCATAACCTGAAGGTCGTAGGTTCAAATCCTACCCCCGCAACCAAATTTATATTTTATATTTTAATATATAGGAGATTAAAATATATGAGAATAAATTTAACTCATAGTGAAATCGTTGAACGCGCTAATAATTATCCTGCACATGAAGAAAAAGATGCGGCTCTTTATTCTTGTATGAAGGCTGCTGTGAAGCGTGGGTATATGAGTCGCGATGATCTAATTGAGATTGCAAAATGGAAATGGCGGGGTAGTCGCACAAAAAATCTTTGCGAGAAAAATACAGAGTCTGACGTTAATCAGATTACAGCGGTTTCATTTACTACCGGATCTGAACGCCTGCGAATTGGTGCTTTGCTTACGCTTGACGGTGTAAGGTGGCCTATGGCAAGTGTAATTTTGCACTTTGCATTTCCCGACAAGTATCCGATACTTGATGTTATGGTAATGAAAGCCGTTGGTGGATCAACACATTATACCTTTGAAAAGTGGGAAAAATATGTTGAGTTGTGTCGTAGTAAAGTTGATACATACGACGACATTACAATTCGTATGCTTGACAAAGCACTATGGCTAACTGGCAAGAATTTAGATTCATATTAAAAAGTATTTATAACCATATATCGTTATATCACCTCAACCGTGGGTTCAACGCATCGCGCAGCCAATCACCCAATAGATTAACCGATAGCGCCAGTGCCAACAACGTGGCCGCCGGAAACACCAAAATCCACCATTCGCCGGAAAATAAAAAACTTTGCCCATTGCGGATCAACATGCCCAGCGATGGTTCGGTGGGCGGTGTGCCCACGCCCAGAAAGCTAAGCGTTGCTTCGGCGATGATGGCCAGCGCCAGGGATATGGTGGCAATCACCAACACGGGCGACAACACGTTGGGCAAAACATGGCGCACCATGATGGCGACGGGCGCGCGCCCGATTAAACGCGCCGCCTGCACGTAATCTTTGGATTTTTCCACCAATGTTGCCCCGCGCACCACGCGGGCGAATTGCACCCAATCCGACAAACCAATGGCCAGGATTAGCGTCGCAATCGCCACCTCATCACGGTATCCTATCGGGGTGATGCCTTTGGCGATGCCGAAAATCAACATCGCCACCAAAATTGACGGAAAGGTCAACTGCACATCCGCGATACGCATAATGATGGCGTCCACCATGCCCCCGATATACCCCGCCAAAAGGCCAAGCGTGACCCCAATGGTCATTGCAAAAGCCACGGCGGCAAATCCCACGAAAAGCGATATGCGCATCCCATAAAGAATGGCCGAAAACACATCGCGCCCTTGTTCATCGGTGCCCAAAATAAAATCTTCACCGGTAAATACATTCGGGGTGCCGGGCGGGGTAAACCCGTTCATCGTGTTCACTGTCGCCAGGTCGAAGGGATCATGCGGTGCCACCCATGGTGCAAAAATCGCCGCAAGGATTAGCAACACCATAACCAACGCCGATACAATCGCAATGGGCGCATGGCGAAACGCATAGGCGAAATCACTGTCCCACGCCCGCGATACCGCCGATTTATGATGGGGGGGGTGTGCAACGGGATCTTGCGGTTTGGGTGGGGCTTTTGTGTTCGGTGTCGTGGGCATTTATGGCCTATCCCCGCAATCGTGGATCAATGGCAACATATAAAACGTCCACAATCAAATTGATGCCCACGAACATAACCGAAATCAACATCAGATACGCCGCCATAACCGGAATATCGACAAATTGAATGGCATTGATAAACAACAACCCCACGCCCGGCCATTGAAACACTGTTTCGGTAATGATCGCAAACGCGATAATCGACCCTAGCTGCAACCCCGTCACGGTAATTACAGGCACCATGGTATTTTTCAACGCATGGCGAAAATGCACCACCTTTTGTGATAGCCCCCGCGCGCGGGCAAAGCGGATGTAATCTTGTCTCAAGACCTCTAACATTTCGGCGCGGACCAATCGCATGATTAACGTCATCTGATATAAACCCAATGTGATTGCGGGCAAAATCAACGCCAATAGACCCGATGGCGTTAAAAACCCGGTGGACCACCCGCCGATTTGCACGACCTCCCCCCGGCCAAAAGACGGCAACCACGATAATTCCACCGAAAACGCATAAATTAACAAAACCCCTATCAAAAACGTGGGCAAAGACACGCCCACCAGGCTAAGCGCCATAATCGCGTTGGCGGTGAAACCGTCGCGGCGGATGGCCGTAAAGACGCCCAAAAAAATTCCAAACCCTAACGCGAACATCCCCGAAATGGCGGCCAATTCTAATGTTGCGGGCAAACGTTCGGCGATAATTTCCGCCACTGGTCGCCCCTGCCGATATGAAATGCCTAAATCCCCATTGGCCGCGCGCCACAAAAAATTCCAATACTGCACAAAAAACGGATCGTTCAAACCTAACTGATCCCGCAGGCGGTCAATATCCTCTACCGTGCGTTCTTGGCCCAACATTGTATCGACCGGGTCACCCACAAACCGAAACATCGCAAACGCGACAAGACCAACAACAAGTAGGACCAAAACCGATTGCAGTATACGGCGCACGACATAATTAAACATCTCCCGACCTTGCGGTGTCGTGACAGTATGGTCAACCCACTTTGCCCGATTGCATTCCAAACATACGTGGGATTGTGGCCAATGACATCGCAAAATCCGCCCTTGATTTGCGCGTGGCGCGTGCCATGCCTACATCTGATGAGAGAGTGAAAGGGGCCCCCATGGATCATGATCTGGACCAGATACCGGAATTAGCGCTTGATTGGTATCGCGCCGGCAAAGGTGCGGTTGTTGCGACAGTGGCCCAAACCTGGGGGTCCGCCCCCCGCGCCGTCGGATCACAAATGGTTGTATCGGGGGATGGTCAAATGCAAGGGTCGGTTTCCGGCGGCTGTGTAGAAGGTGCCGTGGTGGCCGAGGCCATGGCCACCATAGACACCGGCGCGGCGCGGATGCTGGATTTCGGGGTGTCTGATGACGAGGCCTTTGCCGTGGGTTTGGCCTGTGGGGGGCGCATCAAGGTGTGGGTGGAACCCGTTGGTCGTGCGCTTTCGGTTGATATATTGGAACGTTTGGTTGCGGCCCGTGCGGCGCGGCGGGCCGTGGCGTATGTGGTTAATACCGAAACTGGTGCGCGATCGCTTGAATACGCCGATGAACAGATCAGCGATGATATGGCGGCCCGGTTTCGTGGGGATCAATCGGGCCTGGATGGTGCCCGTTTTACCCACGTGCATAACCCGCCCCTACGTTTAATTGTGATCGGTGCGGTTCACATTGCCCAGGTTTTGTTACCCATGGCGCGCCTTGCGGGATATGATCCGATTGTGGTTGATCCCCGCTCTGCCTTTGCGGCCGAGGCGCGATTTCCCGGTGAAACCATCGTGGATGATTGGCCGGATGATGCCCTAACCACCCTTGGCCTGGATACCAGAACGGCCGTTGTGACATTGACCCATGATCCAAAACTGGATGACCCTGCCCTTAAGGCGGCGTTGCAATCGGATGTGTTTTATCTGGGCGCGCTGGGATCGACACGCACCCATACCAAGCGTGCCGCGCGACTGGCCAAGGCAGGGTTTGACGCGCCCACCATAGCCCGCATTCATGCGCCGGTGGGGTTGGATATTGGGGCCCGCAATCCCGCCGAAATCGCCGTATCTGTTTTGGCCGAAATCACACAAAGGTTGCGCAAAGGATGAAATTCGGCGCCGTCCCCACAGATCAGGCAGAGGGCGCAATTTTGGCCCATGGCATAACCTTGGCGCACCACCTGCCTGATCAGAAGGGGCGTAAAATTGCCAAGGGCACACCCCTAACGCCGCAGCATATTTCGGACCTCATCGCCAATGGTGTGCACACAGTTGTCGTTGCGCGCCTTGAATCGGGGGACGTGCACGAAAATGCGGCTGCGCAACAGTTGGCGCGTGCATTGGTGCACGAGGGCGACAAAGGTGGGGTGCAATTCACCGCAGCGTCCACGGGCCGCGTGAACCTGCGCGCCGCCCATGCAGGGATTGTTGACATCCATGCCGAGGCGATCCATGCCGTCAATCGTGTTGATCCGGCCATTACAGTGGCAACTGTCCCACTATGGCGCAAGGTGGGCGCCGGTGGTTTGATTGCTACGATTAAAATCATCCCTTATGCGGTGCGCGAGTGTTTGCTTGAGCGCGCCTGCCGTGCGGCGGTGGGGGCGATTGCGCTGCAGGGTCCGCACATTGCCGACGCCAGCCTGATCGAAACCCAGGTGAAAGATGACGTTCCCCCCGAAAAAGGTCGCCGTGCAATGCGGGCCCGGGTTGGGCATTTCGGGGTGCATCTGTCGCCGCGCATCGTGGTGCCGCACCGGACCGATGACATCGCCCATGCGTTGCGCGCCGCACCGGGGGCATTGTTAATGATCCTGACCGGTTCGGCGACATCAGATGCGCATGATGTCGCGCCCCAGGCCGTGCGCCGTGCGGGGGGGCGGGTGATTCATTATGGTATGCCGGTTGACCCGGGCAATTTATTATTCCTAGGGGAATTAGAGGACAAACCCGTGATTGGTTTGCCCGGCTGTGCACGGTCTTCGGCGTTGAACGGCGCCGATTGGGTGTTGGAACGTGTGATTTGCGGCGTAGACGTCACGGGCACGGACATCATGGCAATGGGTGTGGGAGGGCTGTTAAAGGAAATACCAACCCGCCCGCAACCCCGCACCCAGGCAGATAAACAATAGTATATGCCAACGCATGTGCCCGATTAAGATACAGGACACCATGGGTGGGGGTGGGTCGTTTGCACCGGCCACCATGAAAAAATCGTTTACGATTTTTCATATCCATGATTTGATAGCAACAACAAATAAGGGAGGTATTGATGACTGACGTCACAATGACAGTGAACGGCCAGGCCGTTTCCGGCAACGTAGAAGGGCGCACGTTGCTAAGCGAATTTTTACGCGAGGATTTGCGCCTAACCGGCACGCATGTGGGCTGCGACACCAGCCAATGCGGCGCGTGTGTGGTGCATGTGAATGGTGAGGCGGTGAAATCCTGCACCACCTTGGCCGCCGATGTGAATGGGGCCAATGTAATCACGATCGAAGGTATGGCAAATGCCGATGGATCGCTTTCGGTAATTCAACAGGCGTTTCAAGATCATCACGGGTTGCAATGCGGGTTTTGCACCCCTGGCATGGTGATGTCAGCGGCGGCATTGTTAAAAGAAAACCCCACCCCCACCGAGCATGAGATTCGCGAATACCTAGAGGGCAATATCTGCCGCTGCACCGGGTATCATAACATCGTCAAGGCGATCATGGCTGCATCGGGGCAAGATGTTTCGGCCATCGCGGCGGCATGATTTGTGGCCGAAAGATTATATAAATGGCGGATAGGTTGTGCCGCACCCCTCATACAACCTTTGAAAACAACGATAACGCAAAGACACAGATGTGCGCCTGACGCCCATCACACCAAAATATAAGGGAGGATAAAATGCCAAAAGATCATGGCATTGGCGTAAGCTCAAAACGCCGCGAAGATGTGCGGTTTTTAACCGGGCGCGGGCGCTATACGGATGATATAAACCTGCAGGGGCAGGCCTATGTGCATTTTCTACGCTCAGACGTAGCACATGGGCGGTTGACGCGCGTTGACACATCGGTGGCCGCTGAAATGCCTGGTGTCATCCGTGTGTTTACTGCCGCCGATTTCAGCGGCGTTGGCGGCATCCCCTGCGGTTGGCAGGTCACCGATCGCCACGGGGCCGCGATGCAAGAACCCAAACACCCGATCTTGGCCGAGGGCAAGGTCCGCCATGTGGGTGACCCAATCGCCGCCGTGGTGGCCAAAACCCCCGCCCAGGCCCGCACCGCGGCCGAGGCGATTTCGGTTGATATTGAGGAACTGCCCGCCGTGATCGACATGAAGGCCGCGCTGGCCGACGGCGCGCCCAAGGTGCATGACGATTTGCAAAACAACCTGTGCTATGATTGGGGTTTTGTCGAAGAAAATAAGGCGGCCGTGGACGATGCCTTTACCAAGGCCGCCCATGTCACCACGTTGGAACTTATCAATCAACGCCTGGCGCCTAATGCCATGGAACCGCGTGTGGCGGTGGGTGATTACAACACCGGCACGGATGAATCCACCCTTTACACCACATCGCAAAATCCCCATGTGATCCGCCTGTTGATGGGGGCGTTTGTGCTCAATATTCCCGAACATAAACTGCGGGTGGTGTCCCCCGATGTGGGCGGTGGTTTTGGGTCAAAAATTTTCCACTATGCGGAAGAGGCGTTTTGCACCTTTGCGGCCAAGGCCATCCGCCGCCCCGTGAAATGGACGGCCAGCCGGTCAGAGGCGTTTATCACCGATGCCCATGGCCGTGACCATGTGACAAAAATCGAACTGGCACTGGACGCCGACAATAACTTCACGGCGCTGCGCACCGAAACCTATGCCAATATGGGGGCGTATCTGTCTACCTTTGCGCCATCCATTCCCACCTGGTTGCATGGCACGTTGATGGCGGGCAACTATAAAACCCCGCTGATTTACGTGAACGTCAAGGCGGTGTTCACCAACACGGTGCCCGTTGACGCCTATCGCGGCGCAGGGCGGCCCGAGGCCACGTATCAGCTAGAGCGTGTGATCGACAAAGCCGCGCGTGAATTGAAAGTTGATCCAGTGGCGCTGCGACGGCAGAACTTTATCACCGAATTTCCCTATGCCACCCCGGTGGCGGTGGAATACGACACCGGCAACTACAACGCCACGATGGACACGCTGTTGCAAATGATCGACCGCGATGGGTTTGAGGCCCGCCGCGCCGACAGTGCGGCGCGCGGCAAGTGGCGCGGTTTGGGCGTGAACTGTTATATTGAGGCTTGCGGCATCGCGCCGTCGTCTTTGGTGGGGCAGCTGGGCGCGCGCGCAGGCCTTTATGAATCGGCCACGGTGCGCGTCAATGCCACCGGCGGCATCGTCGTGATGACAGGATCGCACAGCCATGGACAGGGCCATGAAACCAGCTTTGCCCAAGTGGTGGCCGATATGATCGGTGTGCCGGAAGATATGGTCGAGGTTGTGCATGGCGACACCGCCAACACCCCGATGGGCATGGGCACGTATGGGTCACGATCCATCGCTGTGGGGGGCTCGGCCATGGTGCGAGCAACCGAAAAAATTATCACCAAGGCCAAAAAAATCGCCGCCCACCTGATGGAGGCCGCCGAAGGTGATATTGAGCTGAAAGACGGCCAATTCACCGTGGCGGGCACCGATAAATCCGTGGCCTGGGGGGATGTGACGTTGGCCGCGTATGTGCCCCATAACTATCCGTTAGAGGAAGTCGAACCAGGCCTGGAAGAAACCGCGTTTTACGACCCCAACAACTTTACCTATCCCGCCGGGGCCTATGCGTGCGAGGTTGAGGTTGACCGTGAGACCGGTAAGGTGGATGTGGTGACCTTTGCAGCGGCGGACGATTTTGGCAACGTCATCAACCCGATGATCGTCACGGGTCAGGTGCATGGCGGCGTGGCCCAAGGTATTGGTCAAGCCCTGTTGGAACAGGCCGTTTATGACGACAATGGCCAAATGCTGGCAGCCAGTTACATGGATTACACCATGCCGCGCGCCGATGATGTGCCGTTTGTGCGCGTTGATCATTCCAATGTGACGCCCTGCACCCACAACCCCTTAGGCGTAAAAGGGTGTGGTGAGGCGGGTGCGATTGGCTCACCGCCCGCGGTGGTTAACGCGGTTATTGACGCAATTCAAAGCCAGCGTGGATATGAACACGTCACCCATATTGACATGCCCCTTACGCCCGCGCGCGTTTGGGCAGCCATGCAAGGTTAAGGGAAAGGGACCACAGATGTATAATTTTGAATTTGCAAAACCCGCCACAGTGGCCGATGCCGTAACTGCCCTAGCGGCAGAGGACGCGCAGGCATTGGGAGGTGGGCAAACCCTGCTGCCCACGATGAAACAACGCCTGGCCGCGCCCAGTGTGTTGGTGAGCCTGAATGGCATTTCTGACATAAAGGGTGTGGCCCATCGCGGTGGTACCGTGAGCATAGGGGGGGGCACCACACACGCCACCGTGGCGCGTGAGGCCGGTGTGCAATACCCAGCCTTGGCTGCAATGGCGGCCCGCATCGGGGATCCGGCGGTGCGCAACCGTGGCACGATCGGTGGTAGCTTGGCCAATAACGACCCCTCGGCGTGTTATCCCGCGGCGGTATTGGCCTCAAACGCCACGATTACAACCAACACGCGCATGATCGCAGCGGATGATTATTTTCAGGGCATGTTTGCCACCGCGTTAAACGACGGCGAAATTATCACCGCCGTTGATTTTCCGGTGCCGCAGGTTGCGCATTATGAAAAATTTGTGCAACCTGCCTCGCGCTTTGCTTTGGTGGGTGTGTTTGTGGCAAAATATGACACGGGCGTGCGCGTGGCCGTGACCGGTGCGGCATCAGATGGTGTGTTCCGGTGGACTGCGGCCGAGGCCGCATTATCATCGGATTTTTCAAAAAACGCCGTGGGGGGGTTGCATCCCCCTACCGAACCGATGATCGCCGATTTGCATGGGCCCGCCGAATATCGCGCGCATTTGGTCAAGGTGATGACAGGGCGTGCGGTGGCCGCAGCCATGTAACATTACTAAATGTGCCGCGCATTCATACGCGCGGCACATTTCAAAACTTACGACATGAGCCTATTATTTCGCGGGGCCTATCATCATAACCATTTGACGGCCTTCCAATTTGGGCATGTTTTCGACTTTGCCGATGCCCTCAATCTTATCTGCGACACGTTCCAACAGATCGCGGCCTAGGTTTTGGTGTGCCATTTCGCGCCCCCGAAACCGCAGTGTCACTTTGACTTTGTCACCTTTTTCCAAAAACTTGATGGCGTCGTTCACCTTACGGTCAAAATCGTGATCGTCCGTGTTTGGGCGCATCTTGACCTCTTTAACCTCAATCGTTTTTTGTTTTTTGCGCGCTTCGTTTTCGCGTTTTTGCTGTTCGTATTTATATTTCCCGTAATCCATGATCTTGGCCACGGGGGGGGATGCGTTGGGTGAAATTTCCACCAGGTCAAGCCCCGCCTGTTCGGCCAAAACGATTGCGCGATCGGGGGAGACAACACCGATGTTTTCACCATCTGCCCCGATTAGGCGAATCTCGGAGGCATGTATCCGGTCGTTTATGCGTGGTCCGTCGTCCCGGCTTGGGGGCGCGTTGTGGGGTCTGCGAGCTATGGGAAACCTCCCTAAATTAGTTATCATGCATCTGGGTAAAATACCCTTGGGATACATGGGTGGCAAGGTGGTATGACAACAGGTGTCAGAGGTGGGCCGTTTGGGGCACGGTGTGATCCATTGCTATCTTTGGCGTGAGCGATTATTCGGGCGCAAACAAAGTGCGAATCCGGAGGTTTCCATGCGCAAGAATTTGATTATCATTATCGCTGTTGTGGTTTTACTGTTGGGTGTCGCGGCATACATCGTGATTCAACGTGCCCCATGGCAGGATGAGGACACGACCGAAACAACAACCGAATCGGTGGAAACGGAAGCCATTGAACCGATCGAAGAGGCCTCTGAAAACGAAGCAGACGATGAAGCAGACAACATCGTAGAAGAAATTGTCGAGGAAACCGTAGAAGACGCCGAACAAGTCCTTGACGAGGCCGAAGATACAGTGACCGACGCCTTGGATGAATTGAGCGATAATGTCGAAGAGGCGGTGGAAGATACGCTTGGCATTGATATTGACCCAGACACGGATGTTTCCGAAGAGACAGGCGACGATACACCATCCGACACAGGTGATGCCGCGCCCGAATCCACCACCGGATCATCCGACACCTCTGATCCCGCTGCGGAAACTGATGACGCCAACGCCGGCGATGCTGATGCTTCATCAGTAGAAGACGCCGTTGATGAAGCCGCCGAAGCCGTGGAAGAGGCAAGTGATGTTTTTAATGAAACAGCAACCCCTGACGCCGCCGATTCGGCCGATACTGCGGCGGATGTGCTTGACGAGGTTGACGAAGCGTCTGATACAGCAACCGAAGCTGCGGTAGAGGCCAC
>CALFSY010000010.1 GCA_937916365.1 uncultured Jannaschia sp.
TATCGCCGGCTCTTTTAACGCCGGCTTTTTCAACGCCGGTTTTTCAACGCCGGCAAAGCGACCGATTTCAACACGCACGCGGGTCACACGTGCGACATTGCGACCTTTGATTTGCTCTTCGATCACTGTTCGCATACCTTCGCACAGGGACATTTCATGCATTGGCGATCTCCTCCAACCGCACAGGGCTGCATGGGTCCAGAATTTCAAGCAATAGTGGCGCAAGCGTGGATCGCTCGGGCAATAGGGTTGCAAGGCATTGATCCAGCACACCACCTTTGGCTGTCAGATGATCGGTGGGTGTTATGCGGGCAAAATCCGTGATCAATCCGCCAGCCGCTCGCGCACGCACCGCATAAATCCCGCGTGCGGCGGGCACCGCCGCTGTATCGGGGGCGGGCAAAACGGCGGCGGGTAGCGCATCGTTAAGGCATGCAGCAATATCAAATATCCGTGCTGCAGAACGCCAAAGCGGCCCGCGCCCATCGCGGTTTTCAATGGCACGCATACCTGCGACCGAGGCATGGCGTGCGGCGACAGAGTTTTCGATGATCCCCGCCGTCATCACCTGCGTCGGCGTCACATCGGCCACGCGGGCCACGGCAACGCCTGGGCCAAACGCCGCCCCGATTGCAGCCAGCACAGGCGCCACCCCGTGACCAGATTCCAGAAAGGCCACCATATCATCGGCATTGCGTGGGGCATGGGCGGCAGGCCCAAACACATGTTTGCGGGTTGCCGACCCAAAATCGTGCCAATCGGGCGGAAGTGCGCGTTGACCCAAGCCAAGACGCACAGGCCACAACAGGCAGAATCGCGTGAGGTGATCGCGCAATATATCGCGCCGCAGAGTCAGGCGCGCGCCCGCCTTTGGCGGCAACCCCAGCGCCAGACGAATTGCAATATCCTGTGCCGCCTGACACAAGTTGAAGATGCGCGGTAAAGTTGCAACAACCTGGTCCACCGGTTTGCCAAGCACCATGGCCGCAACAGGCAAAGGTGGCGATGGCACCGCCCGCAGGCCAGTAACGGACATATTATGCCCCGCAACGGCCACCTTAGACCCCGGCCCCCTCACCCAAACCGCCACCGGTGATAACGGCACGGCGCGTGGGTGCCTCGGGTATCTCTGGCGTGGTGGCAGTGGGGGATTGACGTTGCGCACGAATATCGGCGGCACGGTCCGTTTCGGCGCGGTTTTTTGGATCAAACAACGCCACCATCACGGCATTGGCCACGTCCACCGCCTGTGCCTGGCTGTTGAATTCCCCCATCATTGCAAACAAGGAACACGCTTTATAGCCACCAACAGTTTCACGGGTGTTATGAATGAACTCATAATCACCTGATGGAAACCCGATGATTTCTTTCGCCCCCGGGGTCAAGGTTCCCCAATCCTCGGTCTCGGCGGGTAAGAGGATGAGGTTCATGAACCATGGCGAAATCAGAACGCCAAGCGGCCGCCCATCGTGCATCATGAATCCCACGGCCTCGATAGATAAGACGCGGTTGACCATGGGCACATCGCGCATTTTGCCGTTCCAGATTTCCCGAAAATCCGCCACCAAACGATCGGTCAAATCGACAATGCGTGCATCGGGGGCCGGGGGCGTGGCACCAGGGTCGCGGCTGACCATAAAGTGTTCTTTTGGCGCACCACAGTTGGGGCACGACCAATCCTCGGGCAGATCCCGAAATGCGGTGCCCGCATCAATTTGGCGTATGTCGTCTCCTACAGCGGGATCATAGGGTGTCCAACAAATTTTGCACTCCAGCACCGCTTGCGCGCTAAATCCCAATGGGTCTGCGTGATAGCCAGATTCAAATCGCGTCGTCATTGAAGGGCCTCCAATACGCGCAGTATGCGTTTGCCGCTATCGGTCAAATCTTCGGGTGCGGCCAACACAACCTCAGGCATATTTGTGACCTCAAACGTATCAAGGATCAAAATATCGGTAGAGTTGAAAAATTGCACC
>CALFSY010000011.1 GCA_937916365.1 uncultured Jannaschia sp.
GTGTATACACAGATAGTCTATCTTACCGCAATGGTTTTTGTTTTTTGCAGTAAGCGATGAAGGCGGCGGCGGGGTTTTTGGGCGGGTTGCCTTTTTGGGTTTGGGTGGCGGCATAGTCAAGCCATTGCGCCCGTAAAGCGTGGTAATCCCATCCCTTGTCACGGGCGATGACCCGCGCCTTTTCTTCTGCCCAATCCGGCAGGGTGATCCGTGCCTCATACAGGGCGGCGGTGTCCACACGGGGGCGCACGCTCACCATATCATCGGGCGATAGCGCGAAGGTATAAAAGGGCATATGGTTCTGTTCTATAATCTGCCGCATGTTAAGGCGGAACTTCTTGAGAGGGGCGTTACTGCCAGTCTTGGCCTGTAGTTTTTCTAGGCCGATCTGCCATAGGTCTTGATTGCCGCAATGCTTACGGGCGATTTCATAGAGGCGGCGTTCTAGGGGGCGGCGGAGGCGGAAATAATCGGGGGAGATGGTAACGACCTCGGCGGCCTCAATCGCCCGCATCATCCAATCCGACAAAACAACCTCGCAGTAATCGATTCGCAAACTATCCTCTTTACGGACAAATCCACCTTCTTCGACCAGCCCAAATACACGGGTTTCGACTTTGCCGCCTGTTCTAACATTTGTGACAAAGCGCGTGCCAGATAGCCTAATAAAAGCCTGTTCTAGGCGAGGGTAACTATCACCATCTGTCCGCCTATTCGTGGCAACAAACATTTCATGGGCAGAAAAGCGCACGCGTTTTCCTATTGGCTGTCCTTGGTTTTTGCGGTGCATTAGCTGGCTAATACAAAAGATCAAAATATCCTTATCAAAAATCGTTGGGAGGCCGCGTCCTGATGGTTCGATTTTAAGAATTGTTTTGCCCGAATTGTAAACGAGATGGCGCATATCTGGCTTAGTGGCGAGGCTGAACAGGGGGTGTTCCATCGAGGCCATGTCATCTTTTGGGATGACATCGGCAATATCGAGGATGAAGAAATCACGTTGAGGATGACGAATCGGGAGCAGTGTCATGCGCCAAACTATAGTCAATTTCTGCGTTTTAAGAACCTTAAAATCTGTGTTTCAGGAACTTTTCCACACATGGCATAAATACCGGTAAAATTCTGTGTTTTAAGAACTTCAAACCTCGGAACCAAAATTCTGTGTTTTCGGAACCAAAATTCTGTGTTTTCGGAACCAAAATTCTGTGTTTTCGGAACCGCATTTTTGAAATTAACGTTCTATATCAGAGGACAAGAGGCCATTTTGGGCTGCGTAACTATATATAACACTATATAACACTAGGCGAAGCCTGTGGATAACTTGAGGGCACGCCCGAATGTCCAGAGTTTTTGTCCCACAAAAACACATCTGGCTAACCTTAAATCTTAGAGGGACGTTCTAATATGGTTATATGGCCGCGCCTAACGGCGCGACATGATGAGTATGAGTGGGGGGCTGTCTGCCCCCCACACCCCCCGAGGATATTTGTGGAACAAAGATGGAGATGAACGATTTTTGTTGGGGCGGCTCGCCCGCTGTGATACCCTACCCTGGCGGAACAGGCGGGGACGCCGATGGCCGTGAACGAAGATAACGCCCTGTCTAAAATGGCAGGGCGTTTTTCTATTCAGGCTTTCAAAGGTGCATGTATCCCTTGCGGGATAGACTCAGATGGAGTAGGAGAAAATAAGCCCGAACACAAAAAAGCTACCAGCTAGTAAGGAAACTATGATATACTTGTGAAATGACTGAATTATCGCAGATAAAACCAACCATAGCCGAGATGATGGAGAACAATCCGCCATCGACCGATCCCGAATATCTGGCATGGAAAGAAGCCAAGATCACAGCGGCTATGAAGAAAAAACAAGGCGGGACAGCGACATACAAATCCATCGACGAGGTTGCCGCCAAGTTTGGCTTCAATGCACGTTAGGTTTTCAGACACCGCAGAAGATGATCTGGAAGCGATCTTTGATCACATCGCACAAGACAACCCA
>CALFSY010000012.1 GCA_937916365.1 uncultured Jannaschia sp.
TGGGGACGAAGACGAAGCGTTTCAACGTATCCTGGCCGGATTTCGCCCCGATGTAAGCCATATTTGCGCCGGGTCGGTGCCGCGTTGGCAGGCATCAGGCATCATCGAGCCATGGGATAGCGATCAAATCGCCGCCTTTGACATGCTCAACAGTGATTTGGTGGGCGAAGATGTTTTGGCCGGATCGTCCGAATTGTTTTTTGTGCCGGGTGATTATGGATCCACCGCCGTGGCATATAACACCGACACTGTGCCCACCGCAGATGTTGCTAGCCTGGAAATTTTCAACAACGACGCCTATGCGGGGCGCCTTTCGATCCCCGATAATGTGGATGACGCCTATGCCTTGGCGTATCTGGCCACAGGGGTGACCGATTGGACAAATGTCACCGACGCCGAGTTTGAGGCGGCAACTGCGTGGTTGCGGGGTATCCACGGTAATTTGTTGAATTACTGGGTGGATCCGGCGGAAATCGTCCAACAAATGGCTTCAGGTCAGGTGCAGGCCGCGTGGGTTTGGAACGAGGTGGCCGTCACCTTATCCGATCAAGATTTTCCAGTAGGGTTCGAACGTAACACGGCCGAAGGCACCAGCGTATGGTTGTGCGGATATGTAAACATGACCGATGGCCCCGGAACAGAGGGCCAGGTTTACGATTACCTCAATGCGTTTTTATCCGAAGAAAGCGCTGGTCCGCTGCTGGAGGATGGTTTTGGATCGGCAAACGCCGTTGCCTTAGACGCCCTAGGCGCCCAAGCGATGGAAGACGCGGGTCTGGGCCCTGTTACCGTGCCTGTATTGGCGCAACTGCCCATTTCCAATGAGCAACGCGAACGTCAGGCCGAAGCGTTTGAACGAATCAAAGCAGGGTTTTGATCCATGCGCCACCTGTCCCGCCGCCATATGTTGAAATCCGGCGGCGGGGCGGGTTTGGCCGTGGCATTTTCGGGCCCTTCCCCATTGCGTGCAGACTCTTTGATACATCATCGTGTGCCCGCAGAAGAAGCCCCCCACGACGCTACATTCATGCAATGGCCTGTAACACAACAGGTTTATTTTGATCGCGATTTTCGCGAATATGTGCAAAACGCAATCATAAGACTTGCAAATACAATCGCAGCATTTGAACCTGTGATAGTATTGGCCGATGCCAATCATCACGGGCAACTTTCGCGCCGTTTATCCCAAAATGTTACGTTATGGGACATCCCAACCGACGATCTTTGGGCGCGCGATAGCGGGCCATTGTTCACGCGCTATTCAAATGGTGGATTGGCGGTCAGTCATATTCAATTCAATGGTTGGGGCCGATATAATTTGCGCCATGACGAATGTATCGCGGAACGGGTGGCTGATCGGCTTGGCTTGCCCCTATTGCCCGCTGATTTAATTGGTGAACCAGGCGGGGTTGAAACCGATGGGCACGGTGTGTTGATGGCGCACGAAAGTTCCTGGCGAACCCAAGCACGCAATCCGCGCCTGCCCCTTGAAGTGATTGAGCAGCGGCTTTTGACGGCCTATGGCGCGAATCGGTTAATCTGGTCCGCAGGGGTGGCGGGGCGCGATGTGACGGATTTTCATATTGACGGGCTGGCCAGATTTACAGGGCCAGGCCGCGTTCTTATGACACTTCCATCACATCCTGATCCGCATGATCCGTTTCACATGGCGGCATTGGAAACCGAGGCCGCTTTGCGGCGTGCGCGGCTTTCGGTCGATGTCATATATGAGCCAGAACGCCCGCGCATCAGCGATCCTGAATTTGTAGCCGCTTATGCAAATTTTTATGTTTGTAATGGTGCTGTGATTGTTGCTGAATTTGGCGATCATGATGCCGACACAACCGCCCGCGCTGCATTAACCCGTCACTATCCCGGGCGTGAGGTGATACAGATGAACGCGGATGCGCTGGGTGAATTGGGGGGTGGTATTCACTGTGCCACACAACAAATGCCAGCGGTCTGAACACCGCAGGATATTGCAATAACGTCTAGCTATGGCTATATCGTAACAGCTTCTCTGGAAACTATGGGCATAAACGCGCTCGTCATACGCGGATCGGACCCGGGGGCGGTACCCGGCGGCTCCACCAAAAATTCCATCGTTGGGGGATTATGGGGCCGAAATAGGATCGACGAACGTCTAAAGGGGTTAGCTTTGTCTCGGCGGGGAACCACCGTTATCGGTCCGAATAGCATAATTGCCAACGACAATCGTGCTCCGGTCGCTCTCGCCGCTTAATGCGGTGCGAAACGCCGAAACATAAGCCCTTGGGCCTAGCCGCCTAAGGCGGGGTTCGCAGGCACCTGGCAACAGAAGCCTGCATTTTCTGTTACATTCCGCCCTATTTGTTAGGCACTTGGACATTTTTAAGTTTCGGGTGATCCAACGGCGCGTTATGGGCGTTTAATATGAAGACATATCATCAACACAGACTGTCCCCATGACCATACCCTTATCATTCGTTGACCTTATCAATATGGCCTTGGGATTTATGACCGTGCTTTTAGGCATGATCGGCTGGTTAGCGCCACGATGGACAATGCGACAACTGGATATGTACGCAGGTCCCACAAACATGGCGTATACAGAGGTATCGGCCGCATCGGGGTGTTTGTTTGTTGGGTTGGGTTTAGGTGCCATAATTTTGAACGACCCGCTGGCCTGGGGTGTTTTGGGGCTGGCCTATGCGGGCGCGGCGGCGGGGCGCGTGACATCTATTTTTCGCGACAATGCGGCGTCACGCCAAAGTTGGACGTTTTTTGGCACCGAAGCCGCGTTTGCAGCCTGGCTTATATTCGTCAATTTTTGAGCTTGCGTTTGCTATGAAACGGCGCCCTTATGGGGGTAATACAACCGTGAAATAGGCGCTATAATGTCCGATAAATTAGAATCGATCGCCTATGGCCGCCTAATGCACCATGCGTTGCGCGGATTGATACATACAGTATTATCGGATGTGGCGGCGCGGGGGCTACCAGGCAAACATCATTTTTTCATAACATTTGATACCACACAAAAAGGCGTCAGTATTCCCGATTGGCTGCATGATCGGTATCCCGATGAAATGACCATTATTATTCAAGATTGGTATGATGATCTGAGCGTTGATAAAGATGGGTTTTCCATCACGCTTAATTTTGGCGATAATCCAGAACGATTGCACATACCGTTTAATGCCATTTTGACCTTTGTTGACCCATCGGTCGAATTTGGGTTGCGATTCGATAGTATGGGAGCAAACGGTGTCACACAAGAAGACCCCACACCACCTTTGGGTCCGAGCGATGATCCGCCCCCCAAAAAATCAACCAAGATCCAACAAGACGCTGAGGTTGTGCGGCTCGACCGGTTTCGCAAACCGAATTAACCTCCAAACCCGATATTGTAGAAACGCAATAAGTCAAAAGGAAAATCATGGCTGTAACGCG
>CALFSY010000013.1 GCA_937916365.1 uncultured Jannaschia sp.
CCCGGAACAACGGTAAACGGGCTTGGTTTGCTTCAAACAAATCGCGAAACAAACCACACGGCGCAATCAAACGAACGCGCGCCTTAATCTTCCGCCTGTGCCTCTGCCCGGGTTTTACCTGATACGTTTAGCGCCAGGACCGATGCCATGACCCCGTCTAAATCCCCGTCTAGCACGCCACTGGTGTCTGATGTTTCAAAACCTGTGCGCAAATCTTTGACCATTTGATACGGCTGCAGCACATAAGATCGGATTTGATTGCCCCACCCAGCCTCACCCTTGGCATCGTGTGCCTCTTGGATCGAAGCCGTGCGCCGTTCCAATTCCCGTTGATATAGGCGCGATTTCAACGCTTTCATGGCGATGTCGCGGTTTTGGTGTTGCGATTTTTCAGAACTGGTCACCACGATCCCCGTTGGCAAATGGGTAATCCGCACGGCGGAATCGGTGGTGTTCACATGCTGCCCCCCCGCGCCTGAGGACCGATAGGTATCAATGCGCAAATCAGCGGGGTTTACATCAACCTCAATCGCATCATCAACCACAGGATACACCCAGACCGAACTAAACGACGTATGCCGCCGGGCGGAACTGTCATAGGGGGAAATGCGCACCAAACGGTGGACCCCGCTTTCCGATTTTAACCATCCATAGGCGTTGTGGCCCGAAATTTTATATACAACGGATTTAATGCCCGCCTCTTCGCCCGGGGTGGTAGATTGCAAATCAACCGCATACCCCTTTTTTTCGGCCCATCGCACATACATGCGCGCCAACATCGCGGCCCAGTCACAGCTTTCGGTGCCCCCTGCGCCAGAATTGATTTCCAAAAACGTATCGTTGGCGTCCGCCTCGCCATCCAATAACGCCTCCAGCTCTTTCGCGGCGGCACGGTCGGCCAACGCGGCAAGGGCAGTTTCGGCCTCGGCCACCACATCGGCGTCACCTTCGGCATCGCCTAGTGCGATCAATTCGATATGATCCTCAAGATCGGATTTTATGGCATCATAAGTGCCAAGTTTATCAAGCAAGATTTGCCGATCGCGCATCAATTTCTGTGCCTGATTTTGATCGGCCCACAGGTTTGGGTCCTCTACCCGGGCATTAAATTCCTCTAACCGATGGGGGGCCGTTTCAATATCCATCCGTTGCCCCAACAGATGCAGGGATTTGCGGATGTTATCGATATGGGTCTGGGTTTCGGCACGCATCGGGGGCTTAGGGTATCGTGGAATGGGTTTGTGGGTGGGTTTTGATGTATCCAAACGCACGCTGCATCGCAACCGCCCGTAATGGGCATGATCATGCGGGATGGAAATGGCGCATGTGAAACGCCGATTGCGCGGGGTGTCGGCCGTATGTTTGGCTAATCGGACACGCACGGCGCACAGCGCAGCCTTGGGTCATACATGCCTGTCCTGCGGCGGTATCCAACCACGCATGGCAGGCGGCGGTATCATACCCCGTTTCGGTTAAGGCATTGACGGGACACGCGGCCAAACAGGGGCGTGTGCAATCAACGCACGGTTTCGATGTGCAGGTGGGGGGCAACGAAATTTTTTCCGGCAAGGCAATGGCCCCACGATAGGATACCATCAATCCCGCCGTGTCATGCACCAACAAAGACACCGGGCTGACCCATGCACGACCGGATCGTTGTGCCCAAGCAATAAACGGATGCCACGGTGGCCCCCCAAACGGGAACAAAGCCCGCCCCCCAAAATCGCGGGCCAAACGGTCAATTACACGTTCGGACCATCGGTCAAGCGGATTGGGATTTCCATCCTCAAATTCGGGGCATGTTGTGACATGCGCCCAAAACCCAGGATCCCCCGGTCCCAAAAGCAACAGGATTTTGTCATCCGCGGCAACACCATCGCCCGCGTTCGGATGAAATGCACCTAAAATCGACAGATGATGCGCGGCGGCATTGTGTTCGATTTCTAGGTAACGTTTCATATTTTAAGACTCGCCGTGGGTGGGTGCAGAATACTCGCGCGGCATCAGACGCGGATCATAGACCCCGCGCCATGATCGGTAAACAATTCCAACAACACCGCATGGGGCACACGCCCATCAATGATCGCACACGCACGTGCGCCATGGCGCACGGCGGACAGGGCCGTTTCAACCTTGGGGATCATACCGCCATGGATCACGCCCTGCGCGATCATCGCCTCAACCTCTGCGCTGCTAAGGGATGTGACCACATCCCCCCCGGTGTCTTTTACCCCGGCGACATCGGTCAACATTAAAAGCCTGTCTGCCTGTAACGCGGCGGCGATGGCGCCGGCCATGGTATCGCCGTTAATGTTATACGTTTGGCCGTCACGCCCCGCACCAAGGGGGGCGATAACGGGGATCATACCACTGTCAAACAAATGCCTTACCACATCGGGCGTGACCTGCACCGGATTACCCACAAAGCCCAGCGCAGGATCGGCGGGGTCGCACACTACCAAATTTGCGTCTTTGCCCGATAATCCCACGGCCTGTCCACCTTGGGCGTTTATGGATTGCACGATACCTTTGTTGACATGCCCCGATAGCACCATTTCAACCACCTCGACCGTGGCGGCGTCGGTTACACGCTTTCCTTTTACAAAGGTCGACGGCTGCCCAAGTTTATCTAGCATCCGATCAATCATCGGCCCGCCGCCATGGACAACCACGGGATTTACCCCAACCTGACGCAGCAAAACAATATCGCGCGCGAAACGATCCATCGCGGGGGCATCCCCCATGGCGTTGCCCCCAAATTTAATCACGACCACCGCCCCATCGTAGCGTTGTAGATGGGGTAATGCCTCACTCAACGTGCGGGCGGTGGCGATATTGTCGCGGGATGTTTGTTGTGGTTTCATGTCCATGGGCCCCATAGGGATTGGATAGGCGAAGACCGCCTGCGTGTGAAGCGGTGGTTATTCAAATCCGGCAATAATGGCGCGCAGCGTGGCAATCCCTGCGCCTGTTTCGGCGGATGTGCACACCAATTCGGGAAATGCGGCGGGATGTTTGGCCAATGCTGCGCGTGTGGTGGCCAATGCCTTTTGTCCGGCGATGTCACTTTTGACTTTGTCCGCCTTTGTGAACACAACCTGAAAAGGCACGGCGGCGGTATCAAGCAAGGTCATAATATCGTTGTCAACGGCCTTTGCGCCATGGCGATGGTCGATCAACAAAAACACCCGCCGTAATGTGGCGCGCCCTGCAAGATAAGTTTTCAACAGGGCCTGCCAATTTTTGACCACCGGCAACGGGGCTTGTGCATACCCGTATCCTGGCAAATCCACCAAATAATGGCTTTGCCCTAAGGTGAAAAAATTGATTTCTTGCGTGCGGCCCGGGGTGTTTGAGGCACGGGCAAGCGCCCTACGCCCCGTCAACGCATTGATAAGGGTTGATTTGCCCACATTTGACCGCCCTGCAAAACACACCTCAACGCGATCGGCGGCGGGCAAACCATCCATCGCCACAACGCCCTTCAAGAAATCTATTTGTCCAGTAAATAACCGCCGTCCGGATTCATACGCGTGCGCATCGGGTTCGGCGGCAAATGGGAATGCAAGCATGGCCATGGTCGCACAATGCCCGTGGTTTATTTGCCCTCGGTTTTTTTACGCTGAAACGCCGATCGGATATTGCCGAATAAATCGGGTTTGTATCCGTGGCTGCGCATAATCAGGTATTGTTGGGCAAAGGTGATAAGGTTGTTGGCAATCCAATACACCAACAGACCGCTGGCAAAACTGCCCAACATAAACATGAACACCCATGGCATATAGGCAAAAATCATCGCCTGCGTTGGGTCAGGCGGGGCGGGATTTAATTTTTGCTGCAACCACATAGATACGCCCAACAACAGCGGCAAAATACCGATAAAGACCAACGCCATGATTGATCCAGCCTCGGGCGGGGCCCAAGGGAACAATCCATAAAAATTGAAAATCGACGATGGATCAGGTGCGGATAAATCCCGAAGCCAGCCAAAAAACGGTGCATGACGCAATTCAAGCGTGACGAAAATCACCTTATAAAGCGAAAAGAAAATTGGAATTTGCAGCAAAATCGGTAAACAACCCGAGGCCGGGTTGACCTTGTTTTTGCGATACATTTCCATCATGCCTTTTTGCAGTTTTTCACGATCATCGCCTGCGCTTTCCCGTAATTTTTCCAATTCGGGTTGCAATTCGCGCATCCGCGCCATCGACGCATAGGATTTGTGCGCCAACGGATACAAAACCGCCTTTACGATGAGCGTTAGCGCAATAATTGCCAACCCCATGTTTCCAATCGCCACGTTCAACGTGTGCAAAAGCCAAAACAAAGGTTTGGTTAGAAAATAAAACCACCCCCAATCAATGGAATCGATAAACCGCGCCACATTGCCCGTATTTTGATAATCACGGATCGTTTCCCATTCTTTGGCGCCCGCAAACAACTGTGTTGTGACCGCCTGCGTTTCGCCGGGGCCCACAGTCACGGTAGGCAGGCGTGCCTCGGTCTGATAAATATCGGTGCCCGCCACATATTTCGTAACAGATGTAAAGGGTTGGTTTGCCCCCGGGATCAACGTTGTCATCCAGTATTTGTCGGTAAACCCGATCCACCCGTTGGTCGTAACATCAATCACTTCGGCGCGGGCGGCTTCGCGATCTATAAAATCAAGATCGGGCAGATCATTATACGGCATCTCATCCAATTCACCGTCGATTTTGCGCACAACGCCTTCGTGTAGGATGAAAAAGTTTTGTAAATCTTCCGGCAATCCATGGCGGGCAACGATGCCATACGGGGCAACGCGCGCGGCCACCGTGCCGGTGTTTTCAACCGATTGGGTGACTGTGAACATATAATTTTCATCAACGGCAATGGTGCGGCGGAAAATCAATCCCGCGCCATTATCCCAAACTAAGGTAATTGGGCGATCCAAACCAAGGGTGTCGCCGGTTTCGATTGACCACGGGGTGTTTGCCCCAGGCACATCATCAAACCATAAATCGCCCCCCGGCGACCACCCATATAACGCATAATATGGATCAGCCCCACCAATCGGCGACAAAAGGCGCACAATAGGCGATCCTTCGTCGAGCGTTTCGGAATAGGCGCGCAACGATAAATCGTCGATCCGCCCACCTAGCAGGGAAATAGAGCCTTCCAACGCCTCAGTCTCAATAGATACACGCGCCGCCGTGGCCAGGGCGGCCTCGGTCGTTGCCACAGGGTCGGTTGTGGTTTGCACAACCTCACCACTTGCTGCCACGGGGGGGGTAAGTGCTATATCCTCGGTTTGCGGCGGGATGACGGATGTGGACCCATCCCCGCCGTCAACCACAGTTGGGGCGTCTTGGGGAAGGTCGGGTTGAGGCGGTGGAAATAACACAAACCAGATAAGAATGATCACACCGCTAAGAATTGTGGCCAGGATCAGGTTTTTGTTCTGATCTTCCATTGGTTTTTACACCCTGCTGTTGGTATCAAAGGGGTTCAATAGATTGGAATGTCAAAGGTCAAGGGCGTTTTCGGTTTGGAACGCCATTGGTATCGTGCTATTTGGCGCGCCATCGCGGGGATGCGCGGCCAATCCGGCGAAATCAAACAATGCCGTATCCAACAGGTGCGAGGGCCGCGCCGACATAAGTGCCGAAAACATTTTTTGCCGCCGTCCGGGGGCGCGTGCCTCCCACATGTTTAACATATGTTTGATTGCCTGACGTTGCAAACCATCCTGGCTGCCGCATAAATCGCAGGGGATGATGGGGTATTTCATGGCCTGCGCAAACGCGGCACAATCGGCCTCGGCCACATGGGCCAGCGGGCGCAAAACGAAAACGTCGCCTTCGTCGTTCAACAGTTTAGGTGGCATCGTGGCCAGTTTGCCACCGTGGAATAGATTAAGAAAAAACGTTTCTAAAATATCGTCGCGGTGATGGCCTAAAACAACGGCGGTGCATCCTTCCTCTCGTGCGATGCGGTAAAGATGGCCGCGCCGCAACCGTGAACATAGCGCGCAATAGGTGCGGCCCTGGGGCACCTTATCGGTGACGATGGTATAGGTGTCGGCGTATTCGATCCGATGTGGCACATCCATGCGGTGCAAAAAATCCGGCAAAACGGTGGCCGGAAACCCCGGTTGCCCCTGATCCAGATTACAGGCCAACAGATCCACCGGTAAAACACCACGCCATTGCAATTCAATCAGCGCAGCAAGCAAGGTGTAGCTGTCTTTGCCACCAGACAAACACACCAGCCACCGCGCACCCCGTTCCACCATGCCATAGCGATCAATGGCCACGCGGGTTTCGCGCACAATGCGTTTGCGCAACTTACGAAATTCGGTGGTTTTCGGCGCCCCGCGAAACAGGGGGTGGATATCATTATCTTCAGGGTTGACCAAAAGAAACTGCTCCAGTATCATCATAATGTATTGTTTAATAGGTATATAATTTCATGAAAAAATATCAATCATATATCCCAGAATTTGAAAATCCCTATCCCTCAAAACCGGTGAAGATTACGTATTTTAGATATGATAATGCTCTTATCTTGCTGCGTTTGATTGATAAGCAGAAAGTCAAATTTAGTAGTAAGAAAGACTCTAAATATATCGTAGCGGCAAATTACACTGTAACATGGTTTAAGTCATGTGAAGATACAGGAACTCAGATAACCGTGCCTCGGGGAATGATATCTGATTTAACCAGTGTTCCAAAAATTTTTCGTCCTATAATAGGCCGGGTTGGGCCATGGTTAGAAGCGGTCATTGTGCATGACTTTCTTACAATTGCTTGGCGCACCTATGACGGAAAAAACAGTGCAATGCGACGCCGATTCTCGGATCATATTATGTGGGTCGCGATGAATGAAGCTAATGTTGGTTGGAAAAAATACCTGATTTACTTTGCAATTCGCGTGTGGGCGTTTTGGGAAAAAAATTTCTTGGGCTATATAAATATAGATCCTAAAAAACAGAATGATTTATATGTTGATTTGGACGATCCAGAAGTTCAAGAACAGCTTCCAACCAATTTGAAAATCTAAATACATTTCCAAAATTCGGTGCTTAATCTGGCACCTCATCAATCCCCTGTCCGCCCCATGGATGGCATCGGGCAATACGTTTTAACGCCATCCAGCCTCCCTTGATTCCACCATGTTTTTCCAATGCCTCCATCGCATAGGCCGAACATGTGGGATGATAACGACAGTTAAATCCGACCCAAGGGCTTAAGATCAAGCGATAAGCCCGCACAGGTAACGAAAAAAGAAACGCTAGGGGTGTCATTGGCAGGGCCGATGCAATTTGCGCAACGCGCGTTCCAATTCATGGGCGAGTTGGGAAAACGGCACATCCGCTGTTACGCCCGCGCGCCCGATCAACACATAATCCCACCCGGGTTGCCCCATGATGGGCAAAACCATGCGGGCGATTTCGCGCAGGCGCCGCTTTGCCCGATTACGTGCTACCGCATTGCCAACCTTTTTGGAACAGGTAAACCCCACACGTATTTGTGGATCGACGGGTTCGCCCGCCCCACGTTGACGCGCCTGTATCAAAAACCCGGGCGTATGTAACCTTTGACCGCGTGCTGCACGCAAAAAATCCGCCCGATGCTTCAAAACACCCAAAGAAATGCCGCGATGATGTGATGGGGGGATAGGGTTTTCCAACGCCATCCAGCCATGCGCCGATGGCTTACGCGCTTAAACTTTTTCGCCCCCTGGCACGGCGTGCATTCAGGATCTTGCGACCGGCTTTTGTGGCCATGCGCGCGCGAAATCCGTGGCGGCGCTTACGCACCAGGTTCGAGGGTTGAAATGTTCGCTTCGACATGGGCCAATGCTCCACCTATCATATATTGGTTCGGGGTGTGCAGTAGGTTGGTGAAACCAAATTCAACACAGGCAAATTCTGAAAGAATTCATTGGGTATAAAACTACGGGGGTCTTGTCAACATTCGATGTGTCTTACGACGTCGAGGCATTTTTTATGCCAGATTATTGCCATCTAAAAAATACCAGGCCCCAAAACACTTGCCGCCGGTGTAGGGTGATATGCACCGCTCTCTTTTGTTTTGCAAAATTTCCAGGCATGAATCCCATTATAACGGAGCATAAATAACGACGAGGACGCGACGTGTGGAACTCTTTATCAGGGCGATTCCTGATGCTTACCATCATTTTTGTGATGTTGGCAGAGGTCTTTATTTTCGTTCCTTCGGTTGCGCGGTTCCGCCTGGACTATCTGGTGGCGCGCCTTGAACGGGCGCAAATTGCATCATTGGCGCAACTGGCCACTGGCGATGTGATGATCGACAGTGATCTGCAATACGAATTGTTGGAAAATGCCGAGGTGTTGAATGTTGTTTTGCATCGTAATGCGGTGCGGCAGCTGATTCTTTCTAAACAAACCATTCCTTCGATTTCTGGCACATATGATTTGCGCGATGCAACGGCATGGGTGTTGATCCGCGATGCTTTGATCCGGCTAACCACACCCGCGGATCAAACGATCCGGGTGATTGGGCAACCGGTGCTTGATGCAGGCACGTTGATCGAAATCACCATGCATACCGGCCCCTTACACGCGGCGATGGTCGATTACGGGGTGCGCGTTTTGCTGTTGTCGACCTTTATTTCAATCTTTACCGCCGCGCTTTTGTTTTTGGCCGTGCGCCGTTTGTTGGTGCTGCCCATCAAACGGGTTGTTACCCACATGAAAACGTATGCAGACGCGCCCGATGATGCCTCGCGCGTTATTGTGCCCGATGCCACGGTGCGGGAATTGCGCGCGGCGGAAATGGCATTGCAATCCATGCAACAACACCTAACCATGGCATTAAAACAACGCACACGCCTGGCCCAACTGGGCGAAGCCGTCGCTAAAATCAGCCACGACCTGCGCAATATGTTATCTGTGGCAACGTTGATGGCCGATCGCCTAGACACCAGCCAAGATCCCACCGTGCAACGCATCGCGCCAAAACTTGTTAGATCGCTTGATCGCGCGATCCACTTGACCGAAGCAACCCTGGCCTTTGGCCGCGCCGAGGAACCCACGCCAAGGCTTGACCGTGTGGACCTACACGCATTGATTGAAGATGTAATCGAAAACGATAGATTGATCCAAAACTCAAATATCATTCGGTATTTCAATGCCGCGCCGCCCAATATCATTGCACGCGCTGATCCCGAACAGTTGCATCGGGTTTTATCGAATCTGGTTCGTAACGCGCGGCAGGCGATTGCCACAACGAATCAAACCGGCGACATCCGCATAACCGCGTGCGAACGTGCCACGGGGTGGTCGATCACTGTAACAGACACCGGGCCGGGTTTGCCGGAAAAGGCAAAGAAATTTTTATTCAAACCCTTCCACGGCGGCGCCCGAAAGGGCGGCACGGGGTTGGGGTTGGCCATCTGCGCCGAATTGGTGCGCGGCCATGGCGGCCGATTGACCCTAACCCAAACCAGCGATGCAGGCACCACGTTCGAGGTATTTTTACCCTCAGGCCTCGCGGCAGAAGGTAAAGCATAAGATGGCTTTTGCCCTTGCGCGCCCTGCACCATAACTTTAAGGTAACATCTTGGGCGCTGGTAGCTCAGCTGGATAGAGTACTTGACTACGAATCAAGGGGTCGGGGGTTCGAATCCTCCCCAGCGC
>CALFSY010000014.1 GCA_937916365.1 uncultured Jannaschia sp.
GCGCAACCTTGGCCTACCACGGCGAGAACTGGGGAGCAAAAGGCTTTACGACAAAGTCGATCTTGACGCTTTCGCTGACAATTTGCCTTATGAAGCAGGTTCTTCGGGGGGAGATAACACATGCGACCAGGTGTTCGGTTGAAATATTTGAGTCAATCCGGCCGCTGGCCAAGCGGCAATCCACGCCTTTATTTCCGGTTCAGGGGTAAGAAGGCCGCGCTGCCAGATGCGCCTCAGAACAGCCCGATTTTTCTGGAGGCATATACCAAGATGCACAATGAGCTGGTGGGCAGCGCGCCCCGGCCAGCACGGGCGGTGGAGGGCTCAATTTCTCTGGCGATACACAGCTTTATGAAGTCGCTGGAATTTCAGGATTATGCCGAGAACACAAAATCAGTGCGGCGGCGGGCCCTCGAAGAGTTTCGTGAGAAGTATGGGGATGCGCGGCTGGTCGATCTGCGGGCGCGACACATCCGCAAAGACCTAGCAGACCTTGACGCGCACCCAGCCAACAGCCGCTTGAAGGTGTGGCGCGCGTTTTGCAAATGGTGCCACGGGCGCGGGATGATCGAAACGAATCCGGCGGCTGACGTGCTGGCACGCAAGACGCCCAAAAGCGATGGGCACACCCCCTGGGCCCGCGAAGATTTTGTGACCTATCGAGGATATTGGCCGCTTGACAGCAAACAGCGCCTCGCTTTTGAAATCATGTATCTGACCTGCGCTGCCATTGGGGATGCGTGCCGGATCGGAGAGGGGAATGTGCGTGACGGGTGGATCACCTACAGGCGGCAAAAGTCCGCCAGCACCGCAACCTGCCCCTATACAGCGCCTGCTCCGGATTGGTCGGAGCCCGATGGCCTGCTGGCCGCCGCGCTGGCAGCCCGGGGCGAACAGCACATCAACTGGATCGTGACGGAGTATGGTGGGGTGCGCTCACCCAAAGCGGCGGCTCAATGGTTCTCAGCGTCCTGCACAGAGGCGGGGCTTGCACACCTGACCTCACACGGGATTCGCAAGGGCAGGGCGGCTATGTTCAAGGAGAACGGTGCCAGCTTGGAGCAGCGTTTGGCGTGGCTGGGCCAAGAGACAGAGGCCGAAGGCAGGCACTACAGCAAATCGGCTAACCTGCGCCGTGTGATCGAAACGGGAACGGAAAGTGCCAACTCACCCCAGCCAAGTGCCAACTTTTCCGGTTAAGTTATTATTATTCTTTAGGGAAAAAATCGAGTGGTAGCCCGTAGGGGAATCGAACCCCTCTTTCCAGGTTGAAAACCTGGCGTCCTAACCGATAGACGAACGGGCCTAATGGTGCTTGGACTTGATCCTTAGATAAAGAAAACAGGCGGTTCAAGCGGATTTTCTTACGCTACGCGGCACACTGGATCCGCATATTTCATTGTTATGCAGGAAAAATATTTGCACAGTGCGCAACTGTCATGCGGAACCGCAGGTTAAATTATTTTTCGTATTCATTATGATTTTCACCGCACCAAAAAATTTAAGGGCGATATGCATGGCACGCCGGTATACTGCGGATCAGCCCGGGATTTCCAATGTAATGTTTCGCCCGTTGCGCACATACTGCAACGATGCTTCCCCAATCGCGGCAACGCGCCCCCCATCTAGGCGGTCGCCCACCCCCACACGAATGAACCGGCCAGATGGCAGGCGCACCATCGCGCGGCGGTCTGCGGGGGTGCCCGTTACCCCGATCAAATTGACATTGCGCAATCGTATCGTATTGCGTTCAGTCGCCGCCCGTGCGACGGAAGTATTTGATGGAATGGTCGGCTGCGTCGTCAATGCGGGCGCAGCCACAGGTTCAGGCGCACGCGACGACGCAGGTGCAGCGGCAAGTTCCCTAGGTCGCGCATTTGGAATCAACGAGGCCACAAGCCCAGTTTGAACGGCCTCATTCGGCACATCCGAAAATTCGTTTGTATTCCTGTCTTCCGTGGTTTCGGACAGTGATTCAACACCTTGCCCTGTATTTGTAGCATCTGGACGATTCAACGTGATGGGCCGTGGGGTTGGCACAAACGCAGCGATTTGGATTGTGGGGACAACGCGCTCATCAATACGACGCACATCATCCTGGGTTGCGTCCTGCGCGGGGCGCGGCTGTGGGCGAAATAAACCTAGCAAAGCGTCTTCGACGTTTATAGATGGCAATGCCACGTCTTCTTCGGGGGGCGGTTGTGTTATGTCGGTAGCGGAAAGAACAGGGTCGTCTGATACAATCGCAGCGCCTGGGCGGGGTATGGCCACCACGGGGGGTCTGCCGGCCACCACAAAGGCACCCTGGGGGGTCAAAACACCCTCGGGCGTGGGGTCAACCAACGCGAAAACCTGTCCCGATACTGCGTTTCCTAAGTTGTCTAATGGGTCATCGCTGGGTGCCTCTGTACCGTTCAAGGGGGGCACAGGCAATTCTATGGCTACAGTTTCAGGTGGGTTTGGGTCAACCACGGCAACGTCAACCCCACTTTCACTGTCGAACACATTGGGATCAGGCCGATTCGGGGTGCGAATCCAAATGTTATCTTCGGCATAAAACTGTTCGGCCTCTTCCACGGTTGGCACATTTTCCAAAGGCAGCGGGGGCAGCGGAGGCACATCAACCGCTTCATTCGATTCAGTGGGTTGTAACGGCTGAATACTTACCTGATCTTCTGGGGTCACCGATGGCGTAGTTGCGCCTATATCAGGCAGCGGTGCCAACACGACCTCATCCTCATCTGAACGTTCGGGCGTCTGATTCTGGTCAATTTCACCAATTAATGGGGGGGCAACCACAGAATCGGGGGGCGGGGAGAGATCATTATTAAGTGACGCCCGATTTTCAGATTCAAACGTATCAGTCGCCGGATTTTCAGGTAGGAAAAACACCGCCCATATGGCAACAGCGGCCAAAAGCCCAAACAAAACCCCCGTTAAAACAAGGCCCGTTCGAAAAGACGGCCCTGATTTTTGCCGCGCCCTATCACGAGCTAAAAGCCCCGAGGTTAAAACAGCATCACTATTGGTTGCGGCGG
>CALFSY010000015.1 GCA_937916365.1 uncultured Jannaschia sp.
GGGTTCGATTGTGCCTTGGTCATGGTGAGGTTCGTCCGGATTTTCATCTTGCCAAAGCCGCTGGGCAATTTGGTTTGCCTCTGCCGCAACCAACGAAGGTGGCACATCAAAAACCATTTGATCGTCTAATTGATCCAAAAGCATGCGTTTGGTTACCTGCCGCGCCGCACTGGCATATTCGGTTTTCAAACGTTCTGTGATTTGTTCTGTTAAGGCGTTCAGGTCATCTGCTCCGAATTTTTTCGCCAACTCATCGTCGATTGCAGCCGGAACCGGTTGCCGCACCTCTTTGACGTTACAGGAAAAAACGGCGTCTTTGCCGGCCAATTCCTTTGCGCCATAATCATCGGGAAATGTTACATTGACATCTTTTTGTGTGCCGGCGGCTACCCCGATCAACTGTGCCTCAAATCCCGGGATAAAACTGCCCGATCCTAGGATAAGCGCAAAATCTTCTGCTGTGCCACCTTCGAAAGGTTCATCATCAATTTTGCCAATAAAATCAATAATAATTTGATCACCATCGGCGGCCACGCCATCCTCTTTCAGTGCAAAATTTTGCGCATTTTTGGCCAGATCGTTTAGCGCATCATGCACATCCGATTCGGCAGGGATGACGGACAATCGTTCAATGTTAAGGGCTTTATAATCAACCTCAGGGATAGGGGGCAGTTTTTCATAGGCCATCGTAACGACGACATCGTCCCCTTCTTTCCAATCTTTGTTGGTCATTTTCACGTCGGGTTGCGCAGCGGGGCGGTCGCCGGTTTCATCCAGATGCCCTTTCACCGCGCTTTCAATGGCCTCTTCAATCACATCCCCCATAACGCGGGGACCAAACTGTTTTTTCAACACGGCCATGGGTATCTTGCCTTTGCGAAACCCCTTCATCTGAATTTCGGGGCGCGCTTCGGACAGTTTTGTATCAATACGGGCCGTTAGGTCCGCACCTGGAATGGTAATTTCATACGCGCGCTTTAGGCCCTGGGCCAAGGTTTCGGTGATGTGCATGAGTCCTCGCGTGGAAAATATTTGGAATTAATCTAAGGGTGGTGCGGGTAAAGACACACTGTTCCAAATTCACCTACCCGTTTAGAATTCGATAAACTTTTAGGGGCCTACCAAACGACGTGCAAGCGGAATTGGGCAATCATTTAATGTGTCCAGCATACCAGGATTGCCACCGCATCTTACCATGGCTTGGTCGTTGCCCTTTAGGTGCACGCAGGTTAGAAATATGTTTAATAATTCTTTGGCAGTTTACCTAATCTTGTGATGATCGACCAATACCCCATCTCTGATAAGCAGCCCGATACAATCGCGCCTCGTTTTGCCATTGTCATTCCCATGCTCGACGAAGCGGCCGGTGCGCCAGATTTGTTGCGCGAATGTGTGCGTGTGGCCGAATCCATAGGACCATATGAAATTTGTATCACAAACGATGGATCCAGCGATGAAACCGGCGCGGTGTTAGCGGCGTTTCGCACCGCCAATCCCAGAACGTGTTTGACCATCGTCACACATGCGCAGTCCGCTGGTCAATCTGCGGCCCTACATACGGCGGTAAAGGCCGCCCGTGCGCCGATTATATGCACGCTTGACGGTGATGGGCAAAACCCACCGGCGGAATTGCCCGCGCTGCTGGCCCCGTTTTTGGCCGAAACATCCGACCCTACCTTGGGTTTGGTGGCCGGTCAGCGGGCAAAGCGCAATGACCCAGTGCACAAACGTTTGGCATCCAGAGCCGCAAATGCAATTCGAGGGTGGTTGTTGCGCGATAACACTCGCGACAGTGGGTGCGGGCTAAAAGCCTATCGCCGCGATGCCTATCTGGCACTGCCTTATTTCAACCATATGCACCGGTTTTTACCGGCGCTATTTTTGCGGGATGGGTGGCGTATTATGCACGTTGATGTTGCCCATCGCCCCCGTGCAGCGGGACGATCAAAATACACCAATCTTGGTCGCGCATTGTCCGGCATTAGTGATTTATTAGGTGTTGCCTGGTTGATCCGGCGCAAACGTATGATCGGGGCGGCGGATGTGATTATTTCGCGCCCCGCAGCGGAGGCATAATGCAAGAATGGTTGTTTAACTTATTCGCGATCGACAACTGGGCAGAGTTTTGGTGGGTTATCCTTGGCTTTACCGCACAAATGATGTTCACAGCACGGTTTTTGGTGCAATGGATCGCTTCGGAACGGGTGCGCCGGTCTTATGTGCCCGTTGCTTTTTGGTATTTATCAATCCTAGGCGGGGCATTGTTATTATCTTATGCGATTTACCGGAAGGACATCGTCTTTATTTCCGGGCAGGCACTGGGCCTGATCGTTTATATCCGTAATCTTGCGTTGATCTTTCGCGCGCGGCGTGAAGACACCGTCACACAGCAAACGCAAGATGACGCCGTGGCCGATGCGCCGTTCAAATAAATGATGGTGCGCGCAAAAATGGCGCGTTTTGCCCCTGTTTTGATTTTTTTGGTCGCGTTTATCGCATTTGCCGTTGGTATTGCCGATGTGCCGGTGATTGACCGGGACGAGGCGCGTTTTGCCCAGGCCGCGCGACAAATGGTTGAAACGGGTGATTATATCGATATTCGGTTCCACGACGGCCCGCGGCATAACAAACCAATCGGCATTTATTGGTTACAGGCGGGGATGTTACACCTTTTTGCCACAGATGGCATTTGGGTGCATCGTTTGGTTTCCGTCATGGCGGCTGCTTTGGCCGTGCTAGCAACCATGTGGGCCGGGCGACCTTTGGTTGGGCAACGCGCGGCGCTGTGGGGGGGCATTGTGTTGGCCAGCATCTTTATGGTGCATGCCGAGGCACGCCTTGCCAAAACCGATGCCGCGCTGTTGTTGTCAATCATCGTGGCGATGGGGGCATTGGCCCGTGTTTGGACAAACGGCGTGGTCAAACCATCGGTGGCCGCCGTATTCTGGACATCGCTGGCCGTGGGGTTTTTAATCAAAGGTCCAATCATCCTGATGCCCGTAGGGGGCGCGGTTTTGTGGTGCTCTGCCCGCGCGGGGGGGGTGCGTTGGATGGCCGGGTTGCGGCCAGTTTGGGGCGTGGCGTGGGCGTTGGCGTTGATCGTGCCATGGTATGCCGCCATTATATGGAGGACCGAGGGCGGTTTTTTAACTGACAGTTTGATCGGTGATCTGACCAACAAAATCACCACCCGGGATGAGGCCGATGGCACCCCACCGGGCACCTATCTGATCGCATTTTGGTTTACGTTTTGGCCCTGGGTGATCTTGGCCCCCATGGCCGCCCTATGGGCATGGCAGAACCGGCGGGAAACAGCCGTAGCATTTTTATTCGGATGGATCATCCCAACATGGGTGATTTTTGAGATCGTGCCCACGAAACTCATCCATTACACGCTTCCCACATATCCGGCAGTGGCCCTGATATGCGGGGCCGTTTTAACCGACGTGATCACAGGAAAAATCAAGTTTCAGGGCTGGCCCGCCCATGTTGGGCTCACGCTTGCCGGTGTTGTGGGGATTGCGTTTATTGCCTTGGCCCTTGTGGCACCGCGGGCTTGGGGTGACGAGGTGCATCCCCTGGCGATCATTGGGGCGATTTCGGCGGGTTTTATGGGTATTATGGGGGCTGTGTGGTTGTATCGCGCCCAAACCATACAGGCAGCCATCGCCATCGCCCTGTCTGGTGTTGTGATGATGGGGGGGCTTTTTGCCCTTACCCTACCGTCATTGTCACAGCTTTGGATCGCGCCACGTTTGCAACAAGCACTGGTCGCCCATGCGTGTTTACGCGGGCCAGTTACCATTGTTGGGTTTCATGAACCGTCCACGATTTTTACCTTTGGCCGTGACACCCGCCTTGATAATGTCGAAGGCGCCTTGGCCTATCTGGCGCACACACCAAACGCCGCTGCGTGGATTCCGGCCGCGGATTTAGCGGCCCTGGGCATCGACCCCACGGGCGGCATTGCCGATGTGACCGAGGTGCGGGGTATAAACTATTCAAACGGGCGTCATGTCATCTTACGCTTGGTTGTGTCGCCGGGGCGCCCGGCCCCTACCGCCCCGTGTGATTAAAATTTACCTGGCAAATTTGTGGGATTTTAGATCGTATTGTCGTTTTCAGTCTGGAATTATAAGAAGAAAAATTGTTGATTTCGTATAAATTGCGTATCACACCCACGGCGCACATCTGCATGATTTTCAAAACACCAAGGGGCAAAACAAAAATGAATACCCATTACCGTGTTGTTATTATCGGCGGGGGCGTTGTTGGCGCATCCGTGTTGTATCATTTGGCAAAATCCGGCTGGACGGATGTGTGTTTGTTGGAACGATCGGTGTTGACGGCGGGGTCATCCTGGCACGCGGCGGGGGGGATACACGCCTTGAACGCGGATCCAAACATCGCCGCCTTGCAGGCCTATACCATCGACCTGCTGCCACAGATTGAGGCGGAGTCCGGCCAAAACATCGGGTTGCACATGACCGGCGGGTTAACCATGGCCGGCACACCCGAACGGTGGGAATGGTTGCAATCGGCCTATCGCACGTTTCAATCCATCGGGATTGAAGATTGTGAATTGGTCACCCCGCAAGATGCACAAAAACGCTGCCCCATTATGGCGACCGAGGGGTTATTGGGCGGCATGTGGGCCGATCGTGAAGGGTATGTGGATACCACCGGCACGGTCCATGCCTATGCTATCGCCGCCAAAAAGCGCGGCGCCAGTTACTTTGAACACACCAAGGTTGAGGCCCTAGACCAAACACGCGATGGGTGGCGTGTGATCACCGACAAAGGCACAATCACCTGTCAACATGTGGTCAATGCCGCCGGTTTATGGGCCAAACAGGTGGGGCGCATGGCCGGCGTTGAGCTGCTGGTGTCGCCGCTCAAACATCATTACCTAATTTCCGACACCATTCCCGCGCTAGAAGCCCTGGATTTTGAAGTGCCCATGACCGTGGATTTAGAGGGCTTTACCTATCTGCGCCAAGATCAAAAGGGGGTTTTGCTGGGCATTTATGAGATTGATCACGAACACTGGGCCATGGATGGTGCACCATGGGATTACGGAATGGAGCTGTTCCAAGAACAAACCGACCGGATCGAAAAGGAACTGATCCTAGGCTTTGAACGTTATCCCGCGTTGCAAGAGGTTGGCGTGAAAACCTGGGTCAACGGGGCCTTTACCTTTTCGCCCGATGGCAACCCCTTGGTGGGTGAGGTGCCGGGCAAAAAGGGGTATTGGTGCGCCTGCGCGGTGATGGCCGGCTTTTTACAAGGCGGCGGTGTGGGCAAATCCCTGGCCGAGCTTATGATTGAGGGCGAGGCCGAGGCCGATATTTACGGTATGGATGTGGCCCGTTACGGCCCTTGGGCAGAAAACAAAGACTACATTCGCCAAACCACGGGGCAGTTTTATTCGCGCCGGTTTGTGATGACATATCCCAACGAACAACTGCCTGCGGGCCGCCCGTTGAAACGTGCGCCGGCCTATTCCGATATGGCCGCCGCCGGCGCACAATGGGGCCAATCATGGGACATGGAGGTGCCGCTTTATTTCGCCCATGCCCCCGATTTTGTGGAAACGCCCACGCTTAAACGCTCTAACGCATTTCCCATTGTGGCTGAAGAGTGCAAAACAACGCGGCAAGATGTGGGGTTGCTTGATATTTCCGCCTTTTCGCGGTTCGAGGTTACGGGGCCAAACGCCGAACGTTGGCTTGACCATATGATGGCCTCAACCCTGCCAAAGCCGGGGCGCGCGCGGCTGGCCCCCATGTTGGCTCCCGATGGGCGCCTCAAAGGCGATTTGACGGTGTTTAACTGGGGCAATGGCACCTGGTGGATCATGGGGTCGTATTATTTGCGCACGTGGCACATGCGGTGGTTCCAGGATCATTTGCAAGATGGCGTGCGCATTCGCGATCTGGGCGAAGAGGTTTGTGGTTTTTCCCTCTCTGGGCCGAAATCACGTGCGGTGATCGAGGGTCTAACGGACGGTGCGGTGGGTGATTTGCCGTTCATGGGCATCGGACAGTTTGATATTGGACTGATCCGTGCGCATGTGGCCCGCCTTAGCGTGACCGGCGAACTGGGCTATGAAATCAACTGCCGATATGGCGATCATATCACGCTGCGCCGCGCGGTGTTGGCCGCAGGCGCGGATCATGGCATCCGCGAGATTGGGTTTAACGCGCTGCTGTCTTTGCGATTGGAAAAATCCTTTGGGATCTGGAATGCAGAGTTTACCCAAGGGTATACCCCTGGTGAAACGGGAATGGACCGTTGGATCGCCTGGGACAAAGGGGACTTTGTGGGCCGTGACGCCGCCATTACTGAGCGTGATGGCAACGGGCCGGCCAAAACCCTGGTCACGTTAGAGGTTGACGCAACCGATGCGGATGCCAGCGGGTTTGAACCCGTTTGGGAAAATGGCCAGAAAATTGGCTTTGTCACCTCGGGCGGGTATGGGCATACCGTTGATAAATCTCTGGCCATGGCGTTGATTGACCCCGCCTATGCGGCGGCGGGCACGGACCTATCGGTCCATGTGGTGGGGGCGGAGCGCGCCGCGCGGGTGATCGCGCCCTCTCCCTATGATCCGACCGGCAAAGCGATGCGCGGATGACAAATCGACGCGGTAGGCAAAGGCGCACATCGGCGGCCCCACCTGCGCGCGCGGTGGATTATCGGCATCTGCGCAATCCGTTTCCGCCGATGAATGTGTTTTCAGACGATCAAATCGCCGCGATGCACGACGCGGCCCTAACAATGTTAGAGGATTTGGGCATTAAAACCCTGCTGCCCAAGGCGCGGGCACTGTTCCGCCAGGGTGGCGCGCAGGTGGATGAGGCCACCGAAATGGTGTATATTGACCGCGATATGGTGAACGCGGCCCTTGCCACTGCGCCGCGGCGCATTCACTGTCGCGCCGCCACACCAGACCGTGATGTGATTTTGGAACTGGGCCGATTGGTGTTTCAACCGGGGGCTGGTGCGCCACACGCCACCGATCTTACGCGGGGGCGCCGCCCGGGCAATGCCCGCGATTTTCGGGAATTGATCCAGATCACGCATGCGTTTGACGCGCTGCATATCTTGCCCCCCTTGGTGGAACCGCAAGATGTGCCGCCCCACCTGCGCCATTATTTCACGATGGAGGCGCAGCTGACACTTAGCGATAAGCTGCCATTTGTTTTTGCACGCGGCACACCACAGATTAGCGAAAGTTTTGAAATGTTGGCAGGATTTCGCGGCCTGTCGGACACAGATTTCCACGCCGCCCCCCATTGTTTTACCATAATCAATACCAATTCGCCCCGCACGCTTGACACCCCCATGGCGCAGGGGCTGATCGACTTTGCCCGCGCAGGACAGGTATCGATTGTCACGCCCTTTACCCTGATGGGGGCCATGGCCCCGATCACGGTGGCCGGTGCGATCACCTTAAGCCATGCTGAGGCCTTGGCCGCCATCACCCTAACCCAGTTGGCCCGCCCCGGGGCACCGGTGTGTTACGGCACCTTTACCTCGAACGTTGATATGAAATCGGGCGCGCCAGCCTTTGGCACGCCCGAACATTTTCGTGCATCTCTGGCCGCGGGTCAACTGGCACGATTTTTGGGTTTGCCTTGGCGATCTGCGGCGGGCTCGGCCGCGAATTTGGGTGATGCGCAGGCCGCCAATGAAACACAGTTCGGCCTGTGGGGGTGTCTGTTGGGCGGTGCAACGGTGGTGTTACATGCCGCAGGGTGGTTGGAGGGGGGATTAACGGTGTCTTACGAAAAGCTCGTCATCGATATGGAGGTGGTGCAAATGGTTGCCGAGTTATGCCAGACCGCCCAAGCGGGCGAGGCCGAAATCGCCCTAAGCGCGTTGGCCGAGGTGCAACCCAGCGGCC
>CALFSY010000016.1 GCA_937916365.1 uncultured Jannaschia sp.
AACCTTGCAAAAATCACAAGCCAAAATCGCCCAAAACCAAGGGGCAAAGCCCACATACAATCGCACGCCATAAAAGGGCGTTTTGGCATCAAATTCTTGCTTTTACTAGGACTTTATGCCTATACTGGTCTCTTTTGTTCTGCCCCCCAATGGGGGGCGGAATACACGGTTATCTTGGCCTATCGCCCTTCGGGCTACATGAGGCCAAGCCAAACAGGAGATACACAAAACAGAAAGGAATAAAACCCATGACACATCTCAAACAACACACATCCCTCGTGTGGATGCACCTTTACGGCACGAATAATCCCGAATACATCCCCATTACGCCCGCTCATTTGCAGGTCTTTGGCATTCACAGCCCCGCCTTGGCACAGCGCCTTGAGGAGGCTGCCCATATCGCCACCCGTCTTCTGGGGGCGTCCTCACAAAACACCATCGCCACCCAGCGGGCCAAGGCCGTCCATCAGGTCACCCAAAACATCCCCTATAATCAGTGCAGCCGTTGGGAAACCTTACGCGATACCCTGCTGACCTTACACGCCATTCAGATCATGGCGGGCACCGGCCTGCGGGATGAACCCTTACTTGAAGCCGATGTTGAGAAAGGGGACAACGCATGACACACACACCATCAGAAAACATACCCCCCGCCGCCACATCCCCCGCGCCGCCCGTAACATCACCGCCCGCGTTGCGCTTTGACTGGCAGGATTGGCTGCCGTATTTGGAAAACGAAAACATCCCCCTAGAGCAGAAAAAACACCTGATTGAAATCTTATGGACGATTGTCATAACCTTCGCCGATTTAGGCGCAAACATCAAATTCACCCATGAAGCCTGTGGACAAGACATCAATTTAAAAGCTCTTCTTGAGGGAAATCTGCTAACATCAGATGCGCAAAAATTGCCTACAGACCAACCCAAAACCGATGATGAAACGGAGGCGCACTCATGACTGACCATGCTCTAAACATACAGCCGCAGCGCGCCGTGATTTACTGTCGCGTGAGTGACCCAAAACAAAAGAAAGAAGGCCATGGCCTAGACAGCCAGGAACATCGCTGCCGCCAACATGCCGCCCAAAAAGGCTATGATGTGGCCGCTGTCTTTCCGGATACCATCACAGGGGGTGGCGACTTTATGCAACGCCCTGGCATGGTCGCGCTGCTGGCGTTTTTGGATAAAAATCCCAAAGATACCTTTGTGGTGATCTTTGATGATCTCAAACGCCTTGCCCGCGATACCCGGTTTTACCTCGATTTGCGTGATGCGTTCCGTCACCGCAAGGCCATCATCGAATGCCTTAACTTTAACTTTGAAGATAGCCCAGAAGGTGAATTTATCGAAACCATTATGGCCGCACAAGGGGCGTTAGAGCGTAAGCAAAATGGCCGCCAAGTTGCCCAGAAAATGCGGGCCCGAATGGAAAAGGGCTTTTGGGTTCACCTGGCCCCCATCGGGTATCACTACACCCGCACCAAAGATCGTGGGAAAATGCTTGTCCCTCATCCACCATTTGATGCGATTATTCGGGAGGCGTTTGAGGGTTATGCCTGTGGCCGCTTTCAATCCCAAGCCGAAGTGCAGCGGTTCTTTGAAACCTGCCCCGACTTCCCCCGTGATAAAAAAGGGCGGGTGTCTAAACACTGGGTGCCGCGTATTTTTAGCCAGCCCGTCTACACCGGTCATATCTGCTCGGATCATTACGGCATCCATTGGCTGCCCGCCCAGCACGACGCGCTGATCTCTGTGGATACCTATCAAAAAGTGCAAGACCGCCGCAAAGGAATACTGGCCACCAAAGCCCCCGCCAGAAAAAACATCGGGGAGGATTTTGCCCTGCGCGGCTTTGTCTTGTGCGGCGAATGCGCCACGCCATTGCGCTCATGTTGGACAAAAGGGCGTTCTAAGAGATACCCCTATTACCTATGCCAAAATAAAGATTGTGTTGATTACGGCAAGTCCACCGCCCGCGATACAATCGAAACTGATGTGGGAAACCTGCTGAAAGAGATTCAACCCAGCCCGTCGCTGTTTACGCTCGCCAAAGCGATGATGCACCGCATATGGACGGGGCAGCGCGATCAGATGACCGCCAATGTGCGGGCGGCCAAGCGCCAACTCAAAGACATTGAGACACAACGCGATGCCGTGTTGGAACGGCTACTGGCGACCACCAACGCGCATGTTATTCAAGCCTATGAAGCCAAACTGGCCGAGTTGGAAAAAACCAAAGCGATCGTGACCGAGCAGGCCGCCCAAAACCTCGCGCCCCGCGATACCTTTGAAAAAAAACTAGAACCGGTGCTGCTATTCCTCGCAAACCCTTGGTCTCTTTGGAAAACAGGCAATATCGCCGTGCGCCGAATTGTGCTACGATTGACCTTCCAAGACCGCCTCAAATACCATCGAAAAACAGGCACTAGAACCGCCAATTTCTCAAGACCTTTCAGTGCCTTACAAACACTCTACACCCCGCAATTTGAAAATGGTGGGCGGTACTGGGATCGAACCAGTGACCCCTACGATGTCAACGTAG
>CALFSY010000017.1 GCA_937916365.1 uncultured Jannaschia sp.
CACAATAACATGATATTTTCAGCAAATTGTGAAAAGCAAATGACAGAATTGTGCTTTACTCGCAACACTAGCTCTATGCGAGATAGGGCGCGACAACATGAAAGCCATCTGGATTAACCAGATTAACCAGCATCACATTGTCCCGCAAACCACAGCAGGCGGGTAATCGCCTCTTCAAATTCTGCGTCTGGAAGGGTCAATGCGACACGCAAATGCCCCGCGGCGGCCTGCCCGAAACTTTCGCCGGGCATAACGGCCACATGCGTTTTGTTCAGCAAGCTTATCGCAAAGTCTTTGCCCGATAACCCCGTTGCCCGTGCATCCAACATCACATACATCGCACCATGTGGCGGGATCGGGCGCAGGTGGTTTTGCCCCGCTAACCGGGCCAAAAATGCATCCCGCCGCCGCAAAAACGGCGCGGCGATCTGTGCCTCGATTTCTGGCCCTTTTTGCAAAGCGAACAAGCCTGCCTTTTGGATATATCCAGGCACACCATAGGTTGTGTGTGTGGCCAATGTTATCAAATTGGCGATCACCGCTGCCGGTGCGGCAAGCCAGCCAAGGCGTGATCCGGTCATTGCGTGGCTTTTGGACAATGACCCAATGGTTAACGTGCGCGCGGCCATACCGGGCAAGGATGCAAAGGGCAAATGCCGCCCAACCCAAACCTGCGTGTCGTAAACTTCATCAGAGATGACCCAAAGATCATGATCTTGGGCAATTTGGGCAATGCCACGTAAACTGTCAGATGTATAAACCGCACCCGTGGGATTGTTGGGCGAATTAATCAGCAGGCTTTTGGCCCCCAACGCCGCACGGGACAGGGCCGTTAGATCGGGTTGGAATCCATCCTCTGACCGCGCGATAACCGGAACCGGCACAGCCCCTACAGTGCGGATCGTGCCGGGATACGTTGCATAATACGGATCAATGAAAAGCGCGCGATCGCCTTCGTCACAGGCGGCGTGATGCGCCGCGAACAACGCGGCCTGCCCACCGGCGGTGATCAGGATATTGTCCCGGGTATACTCCACGCCATGGCGCGCCGAAAGACGGGCGGAAACCGCCTGTCGCAAAGGGGCGATGCCCGGAACGGCGGCATACCCTGTGCCCCCGTCACGGGCGGCCTGGGCCATCGCATCTAAAATATCCGGCGCGGTAGGAATGTCGTGGTCACCGATTGTAAGTTCTAGCACCGGTTTGCCGGCGGCCTTCATCGCGCGAGCCTTATATAGAATTTCCCATCCATCGTCGCCATCGCCGGTCAATTTTTGGATGCGATTTGAAGCAACAGGCATATCACATAATCCATTCCATGATGCAGGAACGACGGCGCACGATTGCTCTCGTTCTGCGGGGTCTTGCGCACAATCGCATCGTGGCCTAATGAATTTCTATGATGACGGCAACCAATCCCATTTGCAGAATTTGCATAACCGCGTGACAGGTGTCGCGGACCGGTGCGTCATGGGTTCCCCTTAATTCCAAAACGACCGGCTCCACCGGCGCCGAGGGCGGCATAGAATAAGGGCGTGGATATGACAAACATTCGGCTGCGCAATTCGATGACGCGCAAGGTCGAACGGCTTGACCCGATCGACAAAAAAAACGTGCGGTTATATGTGTGCGGGCCCACGGTATATGATCGGGCGCATTTAGGAAATGCACGCCCCGCTGTGGTGTTTGACGTGTTGTTCCGCCTGTTGCGGCACGTTTATGGGCCGGATCATGTGACCTATGTGCGCAATTTCACCGATGTGGATGACAAAATTAACGCCCGCGCGGCGGAAACGGGCCGCCCAATTTCCGACATCACGCATGAGACCATCGGGTGGTATTTAGACGATATGGCCGCCTTAGGCGTGTTGGAGCCCACGCACATGCCCCGCGCCACGGACTATATCACCCAGATGGTGGACATGATCGCGGGATTGGTCGCCAAAGGTGCGGCGTATGTGGCCCAAGGCCACGTGTTGTTCGCCGTCGATCAATTCGCCGAATATGGCGCGCTGTCTGGTCGGTCGATTGAGGATATGATCGCCGGTGCACGGGTCGAGGTCGCCCCCTACAAACACAACCCAATGGATTTTGTGCTGTGGAAACCCTCAGACGCAACCCAACCTGGGTGGGACAGTCCCTGGGGCCGGGGGCGGCCGGGGTGGCACATTGAATGCTCGGCCATGGCCCGTGCGTTGCTGGGCGAAAGTTTCGACATCCATGGGGGCGGGCGCGATTTGATGTTCCCCCATCACGAAAACGAAATCGCCCAATCAGCCTGCGCCCACCCTGACGCAGATTTCGCGCGCATCTGGATGCATAATGAGATGTTACAGGTTGAGGGCAAAAAAATGTCCAAATCCCTAGGCAATTTTTTCACCGTGCGCGATTTATTAGACAAAGGTGTGCCGGGTGAGGTGATGCGCTTTATCCTGCTGTCCACCCATTATTCCAAACCGATGGATTGGACCGAAAAGAAGGTGGAAGATGCCACAAAAACTTTACGTAAATGGCGTAGTATAATTGAACTTGCTAATGCAGAACATTTGCAAGACACGGTTTTGGTGACATTGATGGATGATCTTAATACCCCAAGGGTAATTAATAAAATGCATGAATTGGCTGCAAGGGGTTATGCAGATGCTTTAAAAGGTTCCGCGCAACTGCTTGGCCTACTCTCGGATGATTTAGGCGATTGGTTTTTAGATGAAGGCGAAGGTCCAACCGACGAATTTATAAGTCATGTGGAACTGTGGATAGAAGAAAGGGAAAAAGCAAAAAAACTAAAAAATTTTCAGCGTGCTGATGATATTCGTAAGCGCCTGGCATCAATCGGTATTATGCTTTCGGATACACCTTCTGGAACAAC
>CALFSY010000018.1 GCA_937916365.1 uncultured Jannaschia sp.
CACATCGTTCACTTATTGCGAAGCATTGGTGATTATGTATCCTCTACGATAGAAAAAATGAAACCCCGTATGGGGCAGGGGATAGAGGCCGTGAAATGAAAAGATTTGCCCACGCACAGATCGTGATATTTTGCCTTTTGGCAACATCTGTTTTGGCAGATAATTCAACAGATTGTTTTGACCTAATGACTCAGCAAGAGGTAAATGCCTGCACGATTGCAGACGCAAGAATTGCCGATTCAGAGCTAAATGAAATATACCAAATTGCGATCAATCAGTGGCTGGGTGGGCGGGATACACCCCGTGGTCAGGCGCTGCTAACGGCGCAACGTGCTTGGCTAATCTATCGCGATGCCCATTGTGCGGCGGCGCGGTTAGAATTTGAGGGCGGATCCGCGCAGCCGCAGGTCTTTGCATCGTGTATGGCCGGTATTACACGTGCCCGCACCGAGGCTATCCGCCGTTACGCCAGGCCCCTTTAAGTATCGGAGACACTTATGCCCACCATCATACCCCGCACCGATTATGCCGCCATGTATGGCCCGACCACGGGCGATCGCGTGCGATTGGCCGATACGGACCTTATTATTGAGGTTGAACACGATCTTACAACCTATGGAGAGGAGGTAAAGTTTGGCGGTGGTAAGGTCATTCGTGACGGTATGGGACAATCACAAATCACCCGTGCGGGCGGTGCCGTGGATACTGTAATCACCAATGCCCTGATCGTGGATCATACAGGGATTATCAAGGCCGATGTGGGCTTAAAAGATGGTAAAATCCATGCGATTGGCAAAGCAGGCAACCCCGACACCCAACCGAACGTAGACATCATTATCGGCCCCGGGACCGAGGCAATCGCGGGGGAAGGGCGCATTTTAACCCCGGGTGGGTTTGACGCCCATATCCATTTCATTTGTCCGCAGCAGATTGATGATGCGTTGCAATCTGGTCTTACCACGATGCTGGGGGGTGGCACGGGGCCGGCGCACGGCACATTGGCCACAACCTGCACACCCGGGCCCTGGCATTTGGGTCGTATGTTGCAAGCTGCCGACGCGTTTCCGATGAACCTGGCCTTTGCGGGCAAAGGCAATGCTGCGCGCCCTGAGGCGTTGGTTGAAATGGTGCAGGGTGGTGCGGCAGCGTTGAAACTGCATGAAGATTGGGGAACCACGCCTGCGGCCATTGAATGTTGCCTATCGGTGGCTGACGATATGGATGTGCAGGTGATGATTCATACCGACACGCTGAACGAAAGCGGGTTTGTGGAAAACACATTGGCCGCCATTGGCGATCGCACCATCCACGCCTTTCACACCGAAGGCGCGGGCGGCGGTCATGCCCCCGACATTATGAAGGTCGTGGGGTATCAAAACATCCTTCCATCATCGACCAATCCGACAATGCCTTACACCGTCAATACGCTAGAAGAGCATTTGGATATGCTGATGGTGTGCCATCACCTTGATAAAACAATCCCTGAGGATGTGGCCTTTGCCGAATCGCGCATCCGCCGTGAAACCATCGCGGCCGAGGATATTTTGCACGATATGGGGGCGTTTTCGGTTATGGCGTCCGATAGCCAGGCCATGGGCCGGGTGGGTGAGGTGATCCTGCGCACATGGCAAACCGCCGATAAAATGAAAAAACAACGTGGGCGCCTGACCGATGAAATGGGGGATAATGATAATGCACGCGTGAAACGCTATATCGCCAAATATACGATCAATCCGGCCATTGTGCACGGGATTGCCGCCCACATCGGATCGGTTGAGGTGGGCAAACGCGCCGATCTGGTATTATGGACGCCTGCTTTTTTTGGGGTAAAGCCCGATATGGTTCTTTTGGGCGGCACGATTGCCATGGCGCAGATGGGTGATCCGAATGCGTCAATCCCCACACCGCAGCCGGTCTATGGGCGCCCTATGTTCGGTGCTTTTGGTGGCGCAATGACGCGATCTTCGGTCACTTTTGTAAGCCAAGCTGCCCATGATGCGGGCCTTTCCCAAACGCTTGGCTTGGCCAAGAACACGATTGCGGTGGCCCACACACGCGGGGTGACCAAGTCCGATATGATCCATAATAACGCAACGCCAAAATTAGATGTGCACCCCGAAACCTACGAAGTGCGCGCCGATGGGGAACTTTTGACATGCGAACCGGCGGCGGTTTTGCCAATGGCGCAACGTTATTTTATGTATTGAAAGGTGATGCGATATATTCCTACGTTAAAATAATGAACCGAAAATTATTTTTTACCCCCTAAATTAAAGGTGGACATATGAAATGGCATTGCCTCCGCATGATTTTTGCCTTGATGTTATCGGCAAATATGGCCCAAGCCCAAGCGCCCGATTGCCCGTCTGTTGTGGGGGACGGTGGTGTTTATGTAACCTTTGCCGATCGTTTTGTGCAATATGAGTTGTTAGATGACGGCCTTATATCTGAACGCGAAACGTATTTCGACGATGACACAATTTATGCATATCGCAGCCATCCAATCGGCGTATGGTTTGAAAGCTGGGAAATTTACGATGATCGTGTCATTGATGATTCCCACGAAACAGTGTCCCTAACCGGAACGCCCGCAACTTTGCCCGATCCGGCGCCTGGTGTGGTATGGAACGGGGTGGAAACCTCAACCTACAAGGATGGTTTTTCCACCACATACACCACCCAAATCGTCGTGGATCAGCCCACAACCATAACAATCGGGGCGTGTCGTTATTCTATGTTACCCATCACTGTGAATAGGGTCGACGTTGATGAACGCGAGGTTATCGTAGATGCGCTTGGGTATTTAGATACCTTAGGGATCACCATATATCTGGGATATGGCGCGGATGTGGGGGGGCCGATTGATTATGATATGCCTACGACCATTGGTGTGCGCCCCCCAAATCAATTTGTCGCACCCACGCCAAACAGCCTGGAAAACCCGAAATAAACAAAAATGGCATCCTGATTATCGATGATTGCCGTTGCCCACGTATGTGCTGCATAATTTGAAATCACCTTGGGAAATATCACATGCGTCGTGCCATAATCCTACATCGTGCGGGTCACATTCCAGGCAGACCCACAGATTGTTTGCGCCTAGATTATGAGGCGCGTTTCCTGCGCCGTCGCAAGTTGATCACAACGCAAGGCGCAGAGGTTTTGATTGATTTGCCGGAAACCGTGTCGTTGCACCATGGTGATGCGCTAGAGGATGAAAATGGCGGTTTGATTATAATCGAAGCACAGCCCGAGGCATTGTTGAAGGTGACGGGAAATTTGCCGCGTCTGGCCTGGCATATTGGCAATCGCCATGCGCCGTGCCAAATTGCGCACGATCATCTGCTGCTTCGGGATGATCCCGTTATGGCGGATATGTTAACCCACCTTGGCGCGGACGTGACCCGCGTTTTGGCCCCTTTTACCCCCGAAAGGGGCGCATATGGTCATGGTCGCACCCATGGACACACCCATTGAAACCGCCGATTTCCTAAAGCTGTCGCAATGGGTTTCCCCCGCTTTTCCGGTCTCGTCTTTTGCGTATTCCCATGGATTGGAGGCCGAAATCGCGGCGGGCCGCGTGGTGTGTCGCCAAACCGCGTTTGAATGGATCACCACCGTTTTAACAGTGGGTGCAGGGCGAAATGACGCAATTCTTTTATGTATTGCGCGCAACGCCCGCATACACATCGAAGACATCATCGATACCGCCCGCGCCCTAGCCAGCAGCCAGGAACGCGCCGAAGAAACCGAAACCCAAGGCCGCGCGTTGGCGGAAATACTGGCCACATTGGGTGTGGGTGATGGTGTTGCGCGGCCTTACCCGGTGGCTTTGGGGGTGGCATGTCGTGTATTGACGACCTTACCCAATCATATCATCGTGGCCTTTTATTTGCAGGCCTTTGCCAACATGTTGGTATCAGCGTCGGTGCGATTTATACCGTTGACTCGTGGGCAGGGGCAGGGGTTGCTAACCGCGCTACATCCTACGATCACAGAGAGTGCCCATACCATTCCACACATGACACTAGACGATATTGGGAATGCAGCATTTGGCGCGGACATGGCCGCGATGGAGCACGAAACTTTAGGCGTGCGCATTTTTCGCACATAGTGACGTTGCATCTATCGTAATCTTTTTTGCTATGCCTATCAAAATCTGATGATGGAAATTGGGTGAAACAGAAATGTTTTGGTTTTATAGGCTTGTGGTTGTGGCTTTGTTACACAAAATTTTGCGCAGCGGCATGATGTCATGATTCCGACGGGGTCATCAAAGCATTGATAAGAGCCATAGCTTCTTCGCTCGCCCAATCGGCGTCGCCGCGCAGACGCGCAATTTCTTGTCCGTCAGGGTTCAAAAGAACTGTGATGGGCAAACCGAACACGCCCATTTGTTGTGCAATTTGTTGATTGATGTCGCGGTGTTGGGGTAGGGCAGTGATCCCTATTTCTTCAAAAAACCGCCGGATCGCTTGGGGTGGATTACGACCAGTGGCCAATGTGACAACGGCAAAATTATCCCCGCCCAAGGTGCGTTGCAATGTGTCAAGCGACGGCATTTCGTGGCGGCATGGGGCGCACCATGTGGCCCAGAAATTTAATAAGACATACTGTCCATGATAATCGGCCAACCGCCCCTCTGCACCATCGCCACGCACAAATGGTATATCTGATGCCGCCACGGGTGTTGTATGTATGGCCATTGCACGCATATCACCGGTCAGATATGCGTCGATTTCTTGTGCCGATACGGCATTTGCGCCGCTTCCCAGCACAATATAAAGGGCAAGGTGATAAAACCTACAGATCATTTCAAACCTCCTTCAAAGGTCAAACACCATGACAAACCATGCGCCCAAAACCCAACAAGACGCCAACATGATGTGGGGCGGGCGCTTTGACACAGGCCCCGATACAATGATGGCCGCGATCAATGCCTCTATTTCTTTTGACAAACGGCTTGCCAAAGAAGACATAGAAGGCTCTCGCGCCCACGCTGTGATGCTGGCCCACCAAACAATCATTACCGATAGTGATGCTTTGGCAATACAGGAAGGGTTGCTCACGGTCTTGTCAGAGATTGAAAGCGGCGATTTTCCATTTTCCACAGAATTAGAAGACATTCATATGAATGTTGAGGCACGATTGCACGATCTGATTGGTCCGGCCGCCGGTCGTTTGCATACGGCACGATCCCGCAATGATCAGGTTGCGACCGATTTCAAATTGTGGGTGCGAAACCAGATTGACACAACGATCAAGGCGATTGAGGGGCTTATGCGGGCCTTTTTGGCGCAGGCAGAGTTGGGTGCGGATTGGGTGATGCCGGGCTTTACCCATCTGCAAACGGCGCAACCGGTCACGTGGGGTCATCACATGATGGCCTATGTTGAAATGTTGGCACGTGATCGGTCACGTTTCATCGACGCACGTGCGCGGTTGAATGAATGTCCCTTGGGGGCGGCGGCCTTGGCGGGCACCGGTTTTCCCATAGACCGTGCGATGACGGCCCATAGCTTAGGTTTTGACCGCCCCGCGGCCAATTCGCTTGATGCCGTGTCAGACCGGGATTTTGCATTGGAATTTCTATCAACGGCGGCGATTTGCGCCGTGCACCTTAGCCGTTTTGCCGAAGAATTGGTGATTTGGTCGTCCGCCCAATTTCGGTTTGTGACCCTGGCCGACGGGTTTTCAACCGGGTCTTCCATTATGCCGCAAAAGAAAAATCCCGATGCTGCGGAACTGATCCGTGCGAAAATTGGGCGTATTATTGGCGCAAATGTTGCATTATTAACGGTAATGAAGGGCCTGCCGTTAGCCTATTCCAAGGACATGCAGGAAGATAAGGAACAAGTTTTTGACGCCGCCGATAATCTGTTGCTAGCGTTAACTGTAATGGAGGGTCAGGTGCATCACCTGACAGCCAATAAAGAGGTGTTGGAATCCGCCGCCGATGCCGGATATGCAACCGCAACCGATTTAGCCGATTGGTTGGTGCGTAATTTGGGTTTGCCGTTTCGGCAATCACACCATATCACAGGGGCGATTGTAAAATTGGCCGAAACACGCGGCTGCAGTTTGGCGGATTTGTCGTTGTTAGACATGCAGTCGATTCATGCCCACATTACCGTAGATGTGTTTAATGTTTTGGGCGCGCATAAATCAGTATCGTCGCGCACATCGTATGGGGGAACCGCACCGTCACAAGTGCGCGACCAAATTGCCCGTTGGCGGAAAGTTTTACCATGATCCGATATGTATGGATGACTGCGACTATACTACTTCTTGCTGCTTGCGGTGTGGATGGCGCCCCCGAACGCCCCGAACCCCGCCGCCCCATGCCAGAGGTAGCCGTGCACAATGATAGCGAGCGCACGATTGCAGATACTACGCAACCCCATTGAACATTGAACAAAATGGGCTTAGCGTCCATTTTCCGCCACATAAAACGGGACGATTGCAAATATTAAGAGACGCGAGTTGATCCGATGGAAAAAATCCCAATGACCCCAAAAGGTTATCAATCTATTGATGACGAATTAAAACACCTGAAGTCTGCGGAACGTCCGGCGATCATTAAAGCAATCGCAGAGGCGCGCGAACACGGCGATTTATCGGAAAATGCCGAATACCATTCCGCCCGTGAAAAACAATCCTTTATCGAGGGTCGCATCAAAGAATTGGAAGGCATGTTAAGCCTAGCACAGGTGATTGATCCCAAAACATTATCTGGCGCAATAAAATTTGGTGCAACAGTGGTTATCGTTGACGAAGATGATCACAAAAAAACCTATCAGATTGTTGGGGAGGCCGAGGCTGACATCGAAAATGGATTGCTAAATATCCAATCCCCCCTTGCGCGCGCCCTAATTGGTAAGGAAGAAGGGGACGCGGTCGAAGTCAGAACGCCTAGCGGCAGTAAAGACTATGAAATTTTGTCAATTTCATACGTGTAAGATGATGATGGGGTGTAACAGACACGTTTAAGAATGCGGTGCCTAATGTAGCCTTAGAATTCTCTTAAACATGTCTTAATAGTCTAGGTAATGTATTTTGTCTTGGGGCTGGACGAAGTAAAAGATTATCAATGATTGAAGATAACAAAAATACAGCCTTGGAATTAGGCCTATTTGCCCAAACACGCCCCGGATGGCGTGTAACTGTGATGGAAGTCATTGCTGCTATTGTTACATTGATTTGGCTAGGTATGGCCTTATTTTTTAGTTTAAGCGGGAATGGGGTGCTGCGTGGTTGGTTTGACACAGTTCTTATGGCGCTGGCCTTTTTAACGCCGATTTTTCTGATATGGGTGACTGTCTATATTGTGCGAACGTCGCAAAATTTTCGCGCTGAAATAAATAGGTTGCAATCTGCGATTGATGCAATTCGCGCCACCTATGTCGCGCAACAAATCAAAGCAACTGATAAAACATCACAATCCCCAAAAACTGTCGCCACCCCATCTAATATATCCCCAATATCTCCGGCCAAACCGCGTGCCCCGTTGCAAACAGAGCCTGCGCCGCGGTCAATTCAACCATCGCTGGGGCTTGCCATAGGGCAGAAATCAAAACCTGTTTCGGTGGAAGATTTTATTCGTGCGATGAATTTCCCCGAAACCGAACAAGACGCCGAAGGATTTCGCGCGCTGCGCATGGCGTTGCAAGATCCCAAAACAGAACGGCTTATGCGTGCGGGGCAGGATGTGTTGACCCTGTTAAGTCAAGACGGCATCTATATGGATGATTTTCGCCCAGATCGTGCACGTCCAGAAATTTGGCGGAAATTCGCCAAGGGCGAACGTGGTCCAGGCATTTCTGCCATGGCGGGCATCACCGATCAAACTGCCCTCGACTCTGTTGCGCGGCGTATGAAAAACGATCCGATTTTCCGCGATGCAGTGCATCATTTTTTGCGGCATTTTGATCGCACGTTCACCGAATTTGAAAAAAATGCGAGTGCGTCCGAAGTCGCTGCATTGGCCCATACCAGATCTGCGCGGGCGTTTATGTTGGTGGGGCGTGTGGCCGGTGCATTTGATTAAGGCATATGAAAAAGGCAGACGCCCATTTATTTTTCAAACATGATATGCGCATAAATTTGTGTGTCGCTTACGGTTCCGTGCGCCCGTGCTGCGATGACAAGAGTTTTTTTCATAGCCAAAGCCTAAAATCCACCCTTCTTCCTGATCCCCTTCGCGTAACATGCGATCCAAAACTGCAGGTGACAGACCCGCCAAGGCAGGGGTGGGCTATTCCCGCAATAGCATTTCCGCATATGCCAAATCTGTGGGGGAGTTGATATTATGAAACGAGTGGGCATTTTCAAATCGCACGGTACACGCCCCTTGATCCATTGCCCAGGATGTTACTTTGCGCATTCCACTATCCAATGCTTTGCGTAATTGCGTTCGTAACTCTACGTGCCATACCCCGATTGTACCATGAACCCTGCATTCGGTTTGCGCCAGGGCAATCGCCGCATTTGCCCGTTGTAGGCGCATAACCAAATCCGTGGGTAAAAAGGGCGTGTCCACCGGCGCAACCAAAACCTTTTCTGCCCCCAATGTGGCGGCCCATTCCATTGCCGATAAAATACCGGCAAGCGGCCCCCGCCCCCGTTGCGACCCGTCGGACAAAAGAGGCACATTATAGACGGCAAAACGGTGTGGGTCATCGTTTACATTTATCGCTAATGTTGCGCATTGTGGTCTAACCCGGTCAATCACATGATTTATCAAAGGTTTCCCAGCAAGGTCCACAAACGCTTTGCCCGTGCCCATGCGGCGTGATTGTCCGCCGGCCAAAACGACACCTGGAATAGACGTTGATGCGTGTGCGACATCGGGCGATCGTTTGTATGTATCGTTTGGTATCGAGGGCACGACTTTGCCTTGCTCAAAGGTCATATGAAATGATATTTATACTTCGTGCACTCTGATCTACTATACCTTTTACCAAAGGTATTGCATACGATCGGCATTGTGTTTGCACCCTATCTCAACACCTGCATAAATGGTGATGACCTTAAACATGCTAGATCGTGATGCAGCCCCCCCATTATCATCTGATTATTCGGTTGTGTCCTTGGTTAAACTGCGTCTGCAAGGCGCATGGCGCATAGAATTGCTGCATAGTCGACCCTGTCACCGGCTTTATTGGGTAACCCGTGGGCAGGGTAGGGCAACGATTAACGGTGTTACGCGGGGCTACGGCCCCAATACCGCCATCTTCATTCCCGCCAATGTGCAAATGGCATTTGAATTGGCGTCCCATACTCAAGGTTTAGTATTGGCAATACCACCTGGTGCAAATTTGGATGTTCCCAAAGATCCATTTCATTTGCGTGTTATGCGCAGTGATGCACAATCTATGCTGATTGGTCACATTGAAGGAATCGAACGTGAACTGGTTGCGCGTGCGCCCGCGATGGCCCGTGCGCTTTTGGGATATGGTTTTTTGATTTCAACCTGGATGGAACGTGAACTCGCCCGCCAAGATGAATTACATCGCCCTGAAAAATCGCAGTTTTTGGTAGAAAATTTTGCACGGCTGATGGAACGATATTTTCGTTCTGGTAAAAAAATTACGGCTTATGCAGCTGAATTAAACGTTACGCCAACCCATCTTAGCCGTGTTTGCAAACAGTTTTCGGGGCGGCCTGCCCATGCGCTATTAAACGAACGTGTAATGTATGAAGCGCAGTGTTTGTTGTTAGAAACTGACATGACCGCACGTGAGATTGCCGATACGCTTGGCTTTTCTTCGCCCGCTTATTTTACACGCGCCTTTGCGCAGGCGGTGGGATATACACCTTTGGCATA
>CALFSY010000019.1 GCA_937916365.1 uncultured Jannaschia sp.
CTACGTTGACATCGTAGGGGTCACTGGTTCGATCCCAGTACCGCCCACCATTTTCTAAATCTAGGGCACAGAATGTGTATAAAACGTTGAATAGTCATAAGAATTTTAGGGCTAGAACCGCCCATTTTACGCTACCTTTCAATGCCTTAAACACATTCTATACTCAAAATAGTAAATCTGACGCGGGTGGTAGGATTAACCTAGAATCTGGTTTTGTTTATTGTATTTTGCGTGATTTAGAGGATTGAGGTGATATTGTTACCAAATCGTATCGCATTTCTATTCGCGCGCTGTTCCTGCCTTGGGGGGCGGGTTTTATCCAGGACATAGGTGAAATTGTGCGTCCACCCAAAAAACCGCAGGATGCGCCACCGGATGCTGGCCGATATGGCCAGATCGCGCATATCGTCGAAATCGGTGCCCCGAAACACCAAACACGGCGGGCAAGGCGGGGCGTCTGGGCCTTCGTGGTCCCAGTTTTTGAGTTTGAATAATTTCCCCACCAGACCGGTGGTTGCGTGTTCGTCGATTTTATCCCATTCGTCCCAGTTCGCCTCAATCTCTTGCATCCGGTCGGGGTATTGGGTGTGGAACCCGTCCTTGGGCGGCGGATCGGCATAGATGTATTTGGCCATATACATGGCCTGCCGCCAACAGGTTTCCCATTTGGCATCGCCATGGATATCACAAGTCATCGCACGGCGTCCGAGTTGATCACATGCCACGGGATCACCCCGGGATCGGGGTCTTGCCAATGGTCTTGGAAAATGCGGGCAGCCCCAAGAATATCTGAATGTTCGACATAATGTGGATTGCGTTTCAAAACCCGCATGGCGATCCGTTGAATTTCCTGGCTTGTTTCATCTCCGCGTTGGGCGTAGCTACTTAAATCATGCAAAAACCCTTCAAGTTGGGTTTGAGTTATTTCGTCGAAGTAGGATTGATCAATTAGTTCATCTAAAAAGGTGAAATGATTGTAAGAAGAATTAATTCGTGTTATCGCATTATCTTCTTGATTATCTGGACTACGAACATTTGCCCAAATGTTAGCGCCTGCATCAAGTAAGATTGTCACTCCCTC
>CALFSY010000020.1 GCA_937916365.1 uncultured Jannaschia sp.
GGCGTTGCCGGATTTTCCCGGCAAAACGCGCCTGCCGCCCTATCACATCCCCCCCGCGACCATGGCCGAGACTGCGTCGTGACCCCCCTAACCCCCCGCGAAATTGTTAGCGAGCTGGACCGATTTATCATCGGGCAAAACGATGCAAAACGCGCCGTTGCCGTTGCACTTAGGAACCGGTGGCGTAGGAAAAAATTGGGCGACGATCTGCGGGATGAGGTGTATCCGAAGAATATCCTTATGATTGGGCCAACGGGGGTGGGTAAAACCGAAATCAGCCGCCGTTTGGCCAAACTGGCCCATGCCCCCTTTCTAAAGGTCGAAGCCACCAAATACACCGAGGTTGGGTATGTGGGCCGCGATGTCGAACAAATCATCCGCGATTTGTTAGATGTGGCCATCACCATGGTGCGCGACCAGATGCGCGCGGATGTGATGGAACGGGCCCGCGCCGCTGCCGAGGATCGCGTGATTGATGCCTTGGCCGGACAGGACGCGCGCGATCAAACCCGCGAAATGTTTCGCCGCAAACTGCGGGCTGGGGATTTAGACGACACGATGATCGACATTGAGGTCACCGATAAACCCAAACCGATGCCCATGTTTGAATTGCCCGGTCAACCCATGGGGGTTACCGGCGGAATGATGAACCTGGGCGATTTATTTGGTAAGGCATTCGGCAAACAGACTGTGAAGCGGCGCATCACCGTCGCCGATAGCCACGACATTCTAATCGGCGAAGAAACCGATAAATTGCTTGATGACGATATGATCGCGCGACAGGCCACGCGCACTGTTGAACAGGATGGTATCGTTTTTATCGACGAAATTGATAAGGTTGCCGCGCGGCGCGATGCACGCGGTGTGGATGTTAGCCGCGAAGGCGTGCAACGCGATCTTTTACCCTTAATTGAGGGCACAACTGTCAATACCAAGCACGGACCAATTAAAACCGATCATGTTCTTTTTATTGCGTCCGGCGCGTTTCATATTGCCAAACCATCCGACCTTTTGCCAGAATTACAAGGGCGATTACCGATACGTGTTAATCTGCGCCCATTGGTTGAGGCTGATTTTGTTCGTATCCTAACCGAAACCGACAATGCCCTAACACGCCAATATACGGCCCTTATGGAAACCGAACATGTCACCGTAGATTTTACAGAAGATGGCATTACAGAGATTGCAAAAATTGCAGCCCAAGTTAATGATCATATCGAAAATATAGGGGCGCGGCGGCTTTACACAGTTATGGAACGTGTGTTTGAAGAGTTAAGTTTCACCGCCCCGGATCGGTCGGGCGAAACCATAACGATTGACGCCGCATTTGTGGAAAAGAACTTAGGTGAACTTACACAAAGCATTGATTTAAGCCGATACGTTCTTTAGTAGGCGGTTTTAGGGTGAGAAATATAATGGAAATATATTTTGTAAGTCATGTTCGCGGTTAAAGATTATGTAACACATATGAGATTAAAATTCGTAGCCTAACATAGAATTGTGAAAATGCCGCAAGAAAACCCTAACATCGCAGCCGTTATTGGCGACCCAATTTCACATTCCCTATCCCCTAAATTATATAATTATTGGTTTCAAAAATATAAAATATTAGGTCACTATATACCACTTCATATTGTTCAAGAAGATATTAAAGAGGCTTTAAAAATTCTCCCAAAAATCGGATTTGCGGGTCTTAATGTTACAATTCCACACAAAGAATATATCCTGTCATTGGTCGATCAGGTATCTGATCGCGCCATGGCAACGGGTGCAGCAAATGTTTTGACCTTTTTAAGGGATGGAACAATTCATGCGGATAACACAGATGGAATAGGCTTTTTAAGCCATATGACCCAAACAATTCCATCTTGGAAGAACCATACCGATACGATCCTTATTTTAGGCGCGGGCGGGGCCGCAAAAGCCGTTGTTTCAGCATTGATGTTAGACAATATCTCGCAGAATATCATTATTACGAACAGAAACCCTGAACGTGCCGTAGCATTAAAGAATCAATTCAACTCAAAATCTATAAAAATACGTGATTGGCACGACGCGCCTAGCGTGATTGAACATGCAAATTTGATTATCAATACCTCGCCCATGGGAATGGAAGGATACCCCGGATTTTCAATAGATTTATCACGATTATCACCCCCAACTATTGTGATGGACATCGTATATACGCCATTAGAAACGGAGCTGTTGCGTCGGGCGCGTGCAAAGGGTTGTGAGACGGTCGATGGTCTTGGCATGCTTTTCCATCAGGCAGTGCCTGCATTCAAACGATGGTTTGGGTATCAACCATGTGTTGACCAAAATCTTTACCAGGCGATTCTATCACGATGACATTTCTGTTAGGTCTTACCGGGTCTATCGGAATGGGGAAATCGACAACCGCAAATATGTTTCGTGATATGGGCATATCGGTATGGGACGCCGACAAAGTGGTGCATGATCTGTATGAAAAAAATAGTAGTGCAATACCTATCATCGAATCTCAAATTCCGGGTATTATTGAAAATGGTGCCGTTGATCGTGATAGCTTAAGGTTAGCTATACAGCATCACCCACCATTGTTAAAAAAAATTGAACATATAATACATCCTTTGGTATGGGAAAATCGTAATAGTTTTATATCTCAAAATAAACATGAACCTCTGTTAGTTTTTGATATCCCTCTCTTATTTGAAACCGGTTCCGATCAAGATATGGATGCGACACTTGTGGTGGAAACCGATTATGATACACAAAGATCACGTGTGCTAAATCGTGATGGAATGACCGAAGAAATTTTTCAAAGTTTGTTGAAACGTCAAATGCCCAACCAAGAAAAAGCATCGAAAGCAAACTATGTTATCCGAACGGATGATATGGATCAAACAAGGCATGACGTTGCATCACTTGTAAACAAACTAACACAAGGTTGTGTAAGATGAGAGAAATTATTGTCGACACAGAAACCACCGGCCTTGATCCGTTTGAAGATCCCGCACACAGGATTGTAGAAATAGGGGCGGTTGAATTATGGAATCATATCCCAACAGGTGAAACATATCATCAATATATTAATCCAAACCGCAATATGCCACAGGACGCATTCAACATCCATGGGATTAGCGAGCAATTTCTTTTAGATAAACCTAAATTTACCACTATCGCAGATAATTTCCTAGATTTCATAAAAGATAGTAAGCTAATAATCCACAATGCTACATTTGATATGAAATTTCTAAATGCCGAATTAACATGGGCCCAAAAACCAATTTTATCTGAGATCCAAATTATTGACACTTTACAAATTGCCCGCCGCCTTTTTCCTGGATCACCAGTTTCACTAGATGCGTTATGCCGACGCTTCGACATTGATAACTCTAAACGTCAAAAACATGGTGCGTTATTAGATTCTGAAATTCTAGCTGATGTTTATTTAGAACTTATTGGCGGCAAACAAACGAATTTTGCGCTTTCAATGAAAGAATCATCTCAAAAGTTGAAGACTGATTCAAACGTGTGGCATCCCTCACCACGCCCTAAAGTATTAAAGCCATTTTTAACACACGCAGAAATCGAATTGCACGGCGCATTTATTGATGATTTAGGGGATAAAGCGGTATGGAAAAAATTTAACTAATTATACGTTTTTGCATTTTTTTGACTTTCGATTTGTTTTTTATATAGATCAAGAAAATCTATATTGTCTAAATAAAGGGGGGGATATCCACCATCATGGGTTATATCAGATATGATGCGCCTTACGAATGGAAATAAAAGTCGTGGGCATTCTATGTATAGATAAGGTGGTAACTGTTCCATGGTAATATTTTCAATGTGAAAAATACCACCGTATTCGATTTCTAAAAGAAAAATCGCCCTTGGATCGGTTTCTTTTGTTTTTCCTTCGATTTGCACCTTTAGGATAACATTGTATTGATTTTCAACTGGGCGTTTATCCGCGCGTGGTAAAATTTTCACCTGAATATCGGGCTGTCCTATATTGGTAAGCGCTTTTTGCGCAGCTAGGTTTTCAAATGACATATCCCTAATAAACTGGCCTAATATCCGCATTTTTGGTAAACTGGGGGGGGCGGTATTTGAATCGTTTGATTGTGCTGCGTCGCCGTTTGCATCACTCATGGCGCCCTCCTGAATTATTTTGCTGCTGCACACTTAGCAAGCGTATGCGCAAGCCTCAACGGCATAGTGTATTATTTTGATTGTCCAACATGGTTCGGCTATTTCTGTTGGATGTATTTGTGGATAAGTGATCTGCTGTTGTCCCGGCCTTACCTTAAACGGCGGGTATTTTTACTTATTTTTGAACTGCACCAAGCGGCACATTTTCCATGGCTTCTATGGCTACCTTTTACCCCACGTCTAATCGCACGAAATTCACCGATGGACAAAGATAGATGTGGCCCCGCGACCACATGGCAGGGTATGTTGAAAGAATGACAGGCTTATCTTTAATTTCCGCGCGTATTGCGCAGGCGGTCGTGACGGCCGGGCGCGCCCCTGGGTCTGTTGAGTTGATTGCCGTTTCAAAACAACAGCCCCTAAACCGTGTTCAAGCCGTTCTTCAATCTGGCCACCGGGTGTTTGGCGAAAATCGTGTGCAAGAGGCCGCAATGCGTTGGCCCCCTTTAATATCGCGCCATGCTGGCGTGCATCTGCATTTAATCGGCCCCCTACAAACAAATAAGGCCCGTCAGGCGATGGAGTTGTTTCAAACTATACATTCGCTTGACCGTCCGAAATTGGCCCGCCGTCTTGCCGATCTAGCGCAAGATCGCGGAACATGTCCTGATCTTTTCGTTCAGGTTAACACGGGCGAAGAACCGCAAAAAACCGGGATTTTCCCGAACGACGCCGATGATTTTATCAAAGAAACCCGTAATATGGATTTACCCATAATGGGGCTGATGTGCATCCCCCCCCTGAACGAAGAGGTCAGTTTGCATTTCGCCCTTTTGGCCAAAATCGCCGAACGTAACGGGCTTTGGGGGTTATCCATGGGGATGAGCGCAGATTTTGAAACGGCAATCGCATTCGGTGCCACGCATGTGCGCGTGGGATCCGCCATATTCGGGGCGCGCCCTTCGCACGACGCCCCTGTATCATCATCGGAAAATACTACCTAGTCCTAATGCCACATCCCCATGGCAGGCGCCGATTAAATTTAGGGCGTGCGCAGAAAATTCGCGATTTTTCCCAGACCCTTCAAACGAATTTGAGACATTCATATGCGTGAATTTAAGGTTCAAGGGTGTGTTTGGGGTGACTCTTGTGTGCCACCAAGGTAAATCAGGGAAAGATGCCGCGATAATTGAAGGATGGGGTTGGTGGTCCGCACGAACAAAAACGAACTCGACACAGGCCAAAACACCGCGCCACAGTCGAATACAAGCACCGATTCGGATAAGGATACCCCGCCCCCAGGGCAAGAGACGTGGGCGGCCAACATCTCCGATGATCACAATAACGATGGCATCGATTCAGACCCCGAAAAAAGCGGGCAAAGCGATACCGATCCAAATACCGCCGACACACCCACAGATGAAACGACACCCCCAAACACACGGGCGTCTGATACAGCGCCTTCTAATACAATGCCCGACGATCCGAACGATCCCGATCTAAACAGCGATGCGCCGCCGCCCATCGCCGCAACAAACCCACCCGCACGTCGCCGCGGTGGGTTGGGGGGTGCCCTTTTGTTAATTGCGGGCGGGGTTATCGCCGGGGTCATTGGGTATGGTGTTGCGGTGGTCGGCGTGTTGCCCCCCGCAGGCACGGATGAACAAGAGGCAGTGTTGACATCCACCCTTGATACACAATCGCAATCTATCGCCGCGCTAGAGGCGGAACTTGCCGCTATGGCGGCAACCACACCAGAGGTTGATTTTTCCCCAGTTTTGACCCAAATCACCGAT
>CALFSY010000021.1 GCA_937916365.1 uncultured Jannaschia sp.
CGTGCCAAATTGGGCCTGGCGCACACCGAACCGGGTGATATTGATCTGGCCTTTAATTTATTGGATCGCATGGCCGCAAATCAGGCTGATTTCACACGAACCTTTCGCGCCCTATCCGACCCCACGCCCGAAACGGCGCGGGCGGAATTTACCAATCCCACGGCCTTTGACCCATGGATGGCGGCGTGGACCAAACGCATATCCCGCGAAGGCTCTGCAGCAGAAACCAGAATATCCAGGATGCAGGCCGTCAACCCGGCGCGCATTCCCCGTAATCATCGCATCGAAGAAACGATCACCGCCGCCCTTACGGGCGATTTAGCGCCCTTTAACGCCCTGATGCAGGCGCTGACCACCCCATATGCGGACGATCAAGCGTTTGTAGTGTATGAGGCCGCACCATCCGATAAAAACCGCGTTTCCCAAACCTTTTGTGGGACATAGGCGATCGAGCTACGGTCTACGGGCAAAAAATATCGTTGGTCAGGGCAAAAACCATGATCGACAACACCAACGTTAATCCAAGCGTCATAAAAACCTGCATCACCCTATCGGATGGTGGTGTGCCGGAAACAGCCTCATACGCATGAAAGACAAGATGCCCGCCGTCCAACATGGGGATTGGAAACAAATTCAACAAACCCACCGCCGTCGATAACACCGCGATAAACCACAAAAACGTTTCCACACCTTGCGATGCCGCAGCGCCAGAGGTTTCGGCAATGCCAATCGGGCCTTGCAAATTGCACGATGAAATTGCGCCGGTGATGATGTGCCACAACCCCGACAAAGACGACTCAATGATGAAACCGGTTTGCTGCACCCCGGCCCACAGCGCGGCGAATGGGCTTATGGTTTCGCGGACCAAATCGAAACTCAACCCGCCGGTGATACCAATCAAATATCTGGTTTCAAATCCGCCGGTATCTGTTGGGCTATCGGTGCGCCTTGGGGACAGCGTGGTATCAAACACCTCACCCTCGCGCCAAATTGTTAGGCGCAAAGCGGTCCCTGCGCTGGCGTCAACGGTGGTTCTAATTTGATGAAAGGCGTGCATGGGGGTGCCATCAATGGCCTGTATTACATCACCGGCCCGCAGGCCCGCGTCCAAGGCCGCCGATCCCGGCGTGACCGATTGGATAACGGGCACCAGGGGGAACGCGGCTGCAACCTCTATCCGGCGATCATCGCGTTCGATGGTATACCTTGCCGTTGGTGCGGGGGGCAATGTGGCCGCCGTTTCGATAAGATCCGATGGCGTTTCAACGGCGATCCCATCAATGGCCAGAATCAAATCCCCCGATTCCAGCACGGCAAAGGTGGCGGGCAAATCGGCGGGGGTGTTCACGCGAATCTCTGCCGCTTCACGCCCTGCGAACAACGCGAAAAGCCCGAACACCAGGATCGAAAAAACAAAATTAAACGCAGGCCCCGCCGCAACAGTCGCCGCACGTGCCCAAAGCGGGGCACCGTGCATTGATCGGCGCCGCTCGGTGGCCTCCATCGCCGCAACGGCTGCGGCATCTTTGCCCGATGCGGCGTTTGTGTCGCCCAAAAATTTCACGTATCCGCCCAATGGCAGCGCCGCGATTTGCCATCGCGTACCGCGACGGTCCACTGTGCTGATCAACACGGGGCCAAAGCCCAGCGAAAAAACCTCTGCGTGGATGCCGGTCCACCGTGCGACGATATAGTGGCCGTATTCATGGATCGCGACAATAATCGACAATGCGGCCACAAAGGCCAGCAAGGTTAACGCCACGCTCCCAAATTGGGGGATAAGACCCATTGCGATCTATCCTATTTCAAATTCATAATTTCCTGCCATGCCATATGGCGGGTTAGGCGATCGATCTCAAGAACATCTTCAAGATGTGATGGGGGTGATGCAATTTGAAACGTGGTGGTGGCGGTATTGAACACCGCGTCCACCACCCCGGCCATGGCGGTAAACCCGATGCGACCGGCCAAAAATCCATCAAGTGCGGTTTCTTTTGCGGCGTTAAACACCGTCCCCGCCGCACCGCCGGTTTCCATCACGGCCCGTGCCAAGCGCAAGGCAGGATAACGGTTTTCGCACGGTGCATAAAAATCAAGGGACGCAATTTGCGTTAGATCGATTTGTGCGACAGGCAACGCCTTGCGCTTGGGATAATGCAACGCATACCCAATGGCGTGGCGCATATCCGGCGCGCCCATATGCGCCACGAATGCCCCATCGCGAAACCCAACAAGCGCATGAACGATGGATTGCGGATGAATAACTGCATCAATCTGATTGGGGGCAAGGCCGAAAAATTCCTTTGCTTCAATCAATTCCATCCCTTTATTGAACAAAGACGCCGAATCAATCGTGATCCTTTGCCCCATGTCCCAGGTGGGAT